>JBPEXC010000344.1:0-4102 GCA_052032035.1 Acidimicrobiales bacterium
GCTGGTGAACACGACCTCGCTGGGGCGGGCGCCGAGCAGGCCGGCGACCTGCTGGCGGGCCACCTCGATCCGGTACCGCACCTCGAGCGCCTCGGTGTGGAGCCGGGACGCGTCGGCGGCCGCCACCTCGATGGCCTCGGTCATCGCCGCCCGGGCCTCGGGGCGCAGCGGCGCGGAGGAGCAGTGGTCGAGGTAGCTGCGCACGGCGGGGCGACTCAGGCGGGCGACGCGGACGGGCGGCTCAGGAGGCGGCCGACTGCACGTCGGTGACGCAGGCGTCGTCGCCCAACGCCAGCGACCCGGCGAGCTCCACCTGGGTCTCGCCGTAGAGCGAACCGAGGAGCCCCTTCACCATGCCGCGGTCGACGGCGCAGATCACGGGGTGCTCGATCGCCACGTCGCCGAAGGGGCAGTGGCCCGACACGATGCGCAGCTCCTCGCCGTCGCGTTCGGCGTGGGCGGCGAACCCGTGGGCCGACAGGGCGTCGGCGACCACGTGGAGGGCCGAGCGGAACGACTTCTGCGACGGCACGGTCGACGCGCCGGCGGCGTTGCCCATCGACTCGGCCATCTTGCGGCCGAACTCGGTGCCGACCTCCTCGGCCAGGGCGGCGGCCTCCTCGTCGGGCAGCCGCGACAGCGCCTTGCCGAGCAGGGTGACCAGGATGTCGTCGTGGCCCACGTCGAAGGTGAGGTGGAGCTCGGGGGCGGTGGCCCGGTAGACCTTGGCCGGGCGGCCGACCTTGGCCGCGGCCCGATGGGTGACCTCGAGATAACCGCCGTTGACGAGCTTGTCGAGGTGGTGCCGGGCGACGTTGGCGTGGAGGCCCATCGCGTCGGCGACCTCGCCGGCGGTGCAGCCGTCGGGCACGGCGTGGACGTGGAGGTAGAGGTCGCGGCGGGTCGGATCGCCGAACGCCGAGGTGACGGCGTTGACGAGGTTCGCGAACTCCGTCTGACTGAGTCCCCTCGCAGGCATCTCGGTAGTCTACCGAACCAAGCATTCTTCCTATCCGGATAGGAGAAATCCCTGTGGCCTCCGCCCCCGCCGCCAGCACTGCCCCGTCCGAGAACGACGTCATCGAGGCGCTCCGCCCCGTCGAGGACCCCGAACTGCACCGCAGCATCGTCGACCTCGGCATGGTCCGCCGTGTCGACATCGCCGAGGGTGCCGCCGGCGCCCGGATCGGCGTCGCCGTCGACCTGACGATCGCCGGATGCCCGCTCCGGGCCGAGATCGACCGCCGCGTCCGGGAGGCCGTGGTGGCCCTCGACGGCGTCGCTGACGTCGACATCGAGTTCGGGGTGATGACCGACGAGCAGCGCGAAGAACTGCGCAAGCGCCTCCACGGCGACCCCGGCGCCACCGCCGGCTCGCAGCAGGCCCACGGCCACGCCGAGGGTCGGGCCATCCCCTTCGCCGACCCGGGCTCCAACACCCGGGTGATCCTCGTCGCCTCCGGCAAGGGCGGCGTGGGCAAGAGCTCGGTGACGGCCAACCTGTCGGTCGCCCTCGCCAACCGGGGCAAGAAGGTGGCGGTCGTCGACGCCGACGTCTGGGGTTTCTCGATCCCGCGCATGCTCGGCGTCGATCACGATCCGACGATCATCGACGAGATGATCGTGCCGCCCGAGGCCCACGGCGTGCGCTGCATCTCGATGGGCTTCTTCGTCGAGGAGGACCAGCCGGTGATCTGGCGGGGTCCGATGCTCCACAAGGCCCTCGAGCAGTTCCTCACCGACGTGTTCTGGGACGAGCCCGACTTCCTCGTCGTCGACCTGCCCCCGGGCACCGGCGACATCGCGCTGTCGCTCGCCCAGTTCCTGCCCCGCTCGGAGCTGTTCGTGGTGACGACCCCGCAGCCGGCAGCCCAGAAGGTGGCCCAGCGGGCGGCCTTCATGGCCCACAAGGTCAACATCCCGGTGGCGGGCGTGATCGAGAACATGAGCTGGTTCACCGGCGACGACGGCAAGCGCTACGAACTCTTCGGCGCCGGCGGCGGCGACGAGCTGGCCCAGAAGCTCGACGTGCCTCTCGTGGCCCAGGTGCCCCTCGTGCCCGAGCTGCGGCAGGGCTCCGACGACGGTGCCCCCATCGCCGCCCGGCCCGAGACCGAGGCCGGAGCGGTGTTCGCCGAGATGGCCGAGCTGATCGACGTCACCCTTGCGCCGCGCCGCCGGTATCGCAAGGAACTCACGATCAACTGAGCCCGCGTCCCAGGAGATAGGTTGCTGCCATGGATCTGAAAATCGGGATCGCCGAAAGCCCCCAGGTCATCGACATCGAGCTGCCGATGGACGTCGATCGCGACGCCCTCAAGGCCGACCTCGAGGCCAAGCTGGCCGACGACGACGCCGTGTTCTGGGTGACCGACCGCAAGGGTCGTGAGGTGGGGATTCCCGCCGACCGGATCTCGTTCGTGCAGATCGGTGCCGCCGACGGCGAGCGCCAGATCGGGTTCGGCGCCTGACCCAGCGGCTCTGGCTCACCGCCGGCAAGGGCGGGGTGGGGCGCTCCAGCGTCGCCGCCGCGCTGGCCCGCCGGGCGGTCCGGGCCGAGCGTCGCGTCCTCGCCGTTGACATGGTCGCCGACGGCGGCCTGGCGAGGGCTGTCGCCGACGGCGGGACCGGGCCGAGCGATCGCCTCGAGGTGATCGACCTCGAGCTCGAACGGGTGGTGCGCGAGTACGTGCAGCTCTACCTGAAGATCCCGATCCCGGCCACCAACATCGGGCCGATCAAGGGCATCTTCGACTATGTGGCCACCGCCGCGCCCGGCGTGCGGGAGATCCTGACGATCGGCAAGGTGGTGCAGGAGCTGCAGACCGGGCCCTACGACGTGGTGGTGGCCGACGGCCCGGCGACCGGGCACGTCGTCGAGCTGTTGGCGGCGCCCGAGAACCTGGCCTCGGTCGTGGGGGTGGGGCCGCTGACCGCCCAGGCGGATCGGATCGGCAGCTCGCTGCGCGACCACGACACGACCGAGGTCGTGCTCGTGACGCTGCCGACCGAGTTGGCGGTGAACGAGGTGTTGGAGCTGCGGCGCCGGATCCTCGACGAGACCGACGTGGCGATCGGGGCGGTCGTGGTCAACCAGATGCCGCACACCCCGGCGACCGCCGAGCCCGAGGGCGATCGAGCCGGCGCCGGCCAGCCGCCGAGCGCCGCGACGATCGCCCGGGCCCGGGCCGACGACGCGGCCGAGCAGCGGGCCCGGCTCGACGGGCTCGGACTGCCGGTGATCGAGGTGCCCGTGGTCGCCACCGGGGGCGACGACGGAGGTGGTCGGGTCGCGGAGGAGATCGGCGCCGCGCTCGACCGTGCTGCGGACGAGTGTGGCTGGCCGGTGCTGCCGTGACCCGCTCGGCAGGCGACGTTCCACCGGCCGTCGACGCCGCCCTCGCGGGCGCGTCGGTCGTGCTGGTGATGGGCGCCGGCGGTGTCGGCAAGACGACGTTGTCGGCGGCCCTCGGGGTGCGGGCGTCGGTGGTGCACGGGCGTCGGGTGCTCGTCGTCACCGTCGACCCGGCCCGTCGACTCGCCGACGCGCTCGGCCTGGCGGCGATGCGATCGGACCCGGTGCTGGTGCCGACCGACGGCGACAGCACGCTCTGGACGTTGATGATCGACATGGCGTCGAGCTGGGATCGGTTGGTCGAGCGGCACGCGCCCGACCCCCGCACCCGAGACGCCCTGCTCGCCAACCGCCTCTACCGCACCCTGACGCGTCGGTTCGTCCAGAGCCACGACTACATCGCCCTCGACCTCCTGGTCGAGATGGCCGATCGTGAGCGCTACGACCTGGTGGTGGTCGACACCCCGCCGTCCAGCCACGTGCTCGACGTCCTCGACGCCCCCGAGCGCATGCTCGACTTCCTGGGCGGCCGGCTGCTCACGTGGCTGACCGCCCCCTATCGCAGCCCGATCACCCGGGCCGCCGCCGCCCCGTTCCTGTCGGTGGCCGAGCGACTGCTCGGCGGGCCGTTCCTGGCCGACATCGCCGAGTTCTTCTGGCTGTTCTCCAGTCTCCGTCCGGGGTTCGAGCGTCGGGCTCGGGCGGTGCAGGAGCGGTTGGCCGACCCGGCCACCCGCCACGTGGTGG
>JBPEXC010000345.1:0-4643 GCA_052032035.1 Acidimicrobiales bacterium
CGCACGGTGCGGGCGGCCTCGTTCACGGCAGCCTCGCTCACCGCACCCTCGTTCACAGCAGCCTCGTTCACTGCAGGGTCACCCCTGGCCGCGCCGAGCGGCCCGGCCGCCGCGACGGCCGCCGCGACGGCCACCGGCGGCGCCGGCGGCATCGGGGTCGCGCTTGGCCTGGATCCACGCCGCGCAGTTCTCGTCGTTACCGGTCAGGACGTCGGCCGCCATCACGGCGTCCTTCACCTCGCTGTGGAGGGGGTTGAGGATGGCGGAGGTGAGGCCGTTGCTCATCGCCATCGCCAGGAACGTGCCGGTGATGTTGTCGCGGCTCGGCAGGCCGAAGCTCACGTTCGAGGCGCCACAGGTGGTGTTGACGCCCAGCTCGGTCTGGAGTCGACGGCACAGGGCGAACACCTGCTTGCCCGCTCCGCCCATGGCGCCGATCGGCATCACGAGGGGATCGACGACGACGTCGGCGGCCGGGATGCCGTGGTCGGCGGCCCGGTTGACGATCTTCTTCGCCACCTCGAAGCGCACGTCGGGGTCCTCGCTGATGCCGGTCTCGTCGTTGGAGATGGCGACGACGGCGGCCCCGTGCTTCTTCACCAGCGGGAGGACCCGCTCGAGGTTCTCCTCCTCGCCGGTCACCGAGTTGATCAGGGGCTTACCGACGTAGACCGCACTGGCGGCCTCGAGGGCCTCGATGATCGAGGAGTCGATGGCGAGGGGCACGTCGACCACCGACTGGACGAGCTGGATGGCCTGGGCGAGCAGGGCGGGTTCGTCGGCGAGGGGGATGCCGGCGTTGACGTCGAGCATGTGGGCGCCGGCCTCGACCTGGGCGATCGCGTCGGCGGCGACCCGGTCGAAGTTGCCCTCCTTCATCTCGGCGGCGAGGAGCTTGCGGCCGGTCGGGTTGATCCGTTCGCCGATCATGACGAAGGGCCGGTCGAAGCCGATGACGACCTCACGGGTGGCGGAGGAGAGGATGGTGTCGGTCACGAGGGGGCTCCAGGATCGTTGGATGGTTCTGGGTCGGGCTGCACGGGATCGGTGGACGAGGCGGGATCGGTGGAGGCAGGGTCCCACCCTCCATTCTCGACCAGCGTGTCGAGTCGGGTGAGGGGGAACGCGGCGTCGAGCTCGCCGGCCAGCGCCCACGCCGCGGCCTCGACCTCGGCGTGGTCGAGGCCGGCGTCGAGGCTGGTGCTCTCGGTGCGCCACTCGGCGACGTAGTCCGACGCCGTGGTGATGTCGGCCTTCATCGCGGCGCGGTCGATCGCCTTCTGGAAACGCGGCTTCAGGAGCACCTGGGCTCGGTTCTCGGCAGCACGGTTGTCCGAGCCTCGGCCGCGGCTCTTGGCGTTGACCTGGGCGGGGATGTCGCGCCAGTAGATGGTCGTCAGTTGGGGTCCTCGGGGCATGACTCCGGCAGGGGGGTCGGGCAAGGATCGGCGGGATCCTCGAGCGTGGATGCAACGATCGGCACCAGGACGTCGCGCAACGGCGACAACCCGGTGTGGCGGTGCTCGAAGGTCAGGCCGAGTCGGCCGGCGGCATCTGCCGCGAGATCATGGAGTCGAGCCCGTTGGTCGGGATCATCGGTTTGTGTCAGGTGGACGACACGACGATAGGCGCCGAAGAGCGCGTTGCGCAGCTCCGGGTGACGATCGAGCCGATACGCCTGCCAGATCAGGGTGTCGAAGTGCTGGGCGAGGAAGTCGGTGAGGAAGAACGTGCCGAGCTCGGCCTCCATCTCGGCGGCGAAGACCTCGCTCCCGGCAAAGAACTCGTAGCAGTGGGCCCCCGGCAGCCGTTCGACCACGACGCCGTCGGCTCGACGGCGCTCGATCAAGGCGTCGAGCAACCCGCCGGTGCCACAGTCCGCGTAGCCGAGCAGGAAGCGAGGAGGCGGCCGACCGACGGCGGTGGCGTCGAGCTCGGCGGAGATCGCCGCGTCGACGGCCTCGGGGATGCGTTCGGGGCGATTGTGGAGCGGCGCCGGGAGGAGCCGGAGCCGGTGGTCGCCCAGGCGGTCGCCGAGCTGGGTGGTGAGGGCTCGGAGCTCGCGCACGAGGGCGCCGCAGGCGATGATCACCAGCGGCCCGGTCTCGTGGTGGAGGGTGGTCACGGCCGGAGGCCTCGACGGATCCCGGCGAACGGGCTCAGGCCGTGGCGGCCTTGCGGGCCATGACCAGCTCCTTGGCCGACTCGGCGGCCACGGCGGCGTCGGCGCAGTAGCGGTCGGCGCCGATGGCGGTGCCGAACTCCTCGTTGACCGGGGCGCCGCCGACCAGGACGATCAGGTCGTCGCGAATGCCCTTCTCCACGAGGGTGTCGATGACCACCTTCATGTAGGGCATCGTCGTGGTGAGCAGGGCCGACATGCCGAGGATGTCGGGCTGCACCTCGTCGATGGCAGCGAGGAACTCGTCGACGTCGGTGTTGATCCCGAGGTCGGTCACCTCGAAGCCGGCGCCCTCGAGCATCATCGCCACGAGGTTCTTGCCGATGTCGTGGATGTCGCCCTTCACGGTGGCGATGACGACCTTGCCGATCGACGCAGCGCCGGTCTCGGCCAGGAGAGGCCGGAGGATCTCCATGCCAGCCTTCATGGCGTTGGCGGCCAAGAGCACCTCGGGCACGAAGAGGATGCCGTCGCGGAAGTCGTCGCCGACCACCCGCATCGCCTCGACGAGGGCCTCGTTGAGGGTCTTCTCGGCCGACCAGCCGCGACCGAGGAGGAGCTCGGTGCCCTCGGCGATCTCGTCGCCGAGCCCGTCGTAGAGATCGTCGTGCATCTGGGCGACGAGATCGTCGTCGTTCAGCGCACTGAGATCGATGTCGTCGTCGTCAGCCATGGGAGTCACCACCTCGCTACCAGGGTCCGGGGTGCCCCGAGCGTATCTCGGCCCGGTCGGAGCCCCGTTCCGACTCGGATCGGCGGCGATCCCTCCGGTATGAGGACGGTATGAGGACGCTACGAGGGCCGCTGCCTTCTCCTGGCGGGGCGTCGCACCCGGCGACCGACGATCGAAGACGCCGCTCGGCGCATATCTTGGCGGGTCGGACCACCGTGGAGACCGTGATGCCCTCGTTCGACCCCACCACCGACGCTGCCGCGATCACCGCCCTGGTTCAGGCCGCCTCCGATCGGGCGCTCGATTGGTTCCGCTCGGGGCGTCGACACGAGGTCGGCGCCGTGGGCGACAAGGGCGGCGCGACGGGCTTCGACCCGGTGACCGAGGCCGATCGAGCCGTCGAGGCGGAGATCCGGGCCGGCCTGGCCGCCCGGTTCGCCGACCACGCGATCCTGGGCGAGGAGGAGGGGACCACGGGCGACGACGACGCCGAGTACCGCTGGGTGATCGACCCGATCGACGGCACCCGCGCCTTCATCTCGGGCCAACCGATGTGGGGCACCCTCGTCGGCCTCCAGCGGCGCGGGGTCCCGATCGCCGGGTGGATGCACGTCCCGGCGGTGGGGGAGACCTACGTCGCCGTCGGCGGTGAGGCCTCGCTCAACGACGCCGCCGGGCGCCGCCCGCTCGCCACCAGCCCGGTCGTCGACCTCGCCGCGGCCACGTTGTTGTGCACCCATCCGACGATGTTCGTCACCGACGACGAGCGCTCCGCGTTCGCTCGAGTGACCGACGCGGCGCGCCTCACCCGGTTCAGCGGCGACTGCGTCAACTACGGACTGGTGGCCTCGGGCGACGCCGACCTGGTCGTCGAGAACCAGCTCCAGCCCTACGACGTGATCCCGCTGATCCCGATCGTGGAGGCCGCCGGAGGGGTGATCACCGACCGTGAGGGCCGCCCGCCGGTCCACGGCGGATGGGCGATCGCCGCCGCCACCCCCGAGCTCCACGCGGCGGCGTTGGCCGCCCTCGACGGCTGACCGTGCGAGCGACGGCAGCGATCGCGGGGGTGCTGCTGGCGGTGTTGCTGTGGGTGCTGGCGGCGGTGCCCGTCGCCGCGCACGGCGAGCCACCATCGGCGCAGACCGACCCCACGACCACCACCCTCGACGACACCGCCACGCCGGACGACACCGCGACGCCGGACGGGACTGCGACGCCGGACGGGACTGCGACGCCGGACGGAACTGCGACGCCGGGCGAGACCGTGCCGCTGCCGGTCGTCGCTCCCGGGCGGTGCGAGGGCGTCGGCGCCCGCATCGAGGCCGGCATCGGCATCGACTGCTGGTTCGACCTCGTCGACGCCGAGGAGTTCCGTCGCCAGGCCGCGGTCGGCGTCGACGGCCTGTCCGGCTTCGAGGCCTACGACCCCGACCAGCTGTGGACGGTCACGCCCGACGGTCGGGAATGGGACTGTGCGGTCGAAGCGGCCGGCGACGATGGCGCGACGCAGCAGCTCGTCTGCAGCGATGTCGGCGCCGAGGTGTTCGAGGCCGTCGAGGGGTCGCTCGCCCTCGCCTGGGGCACCCATCGGTGGGACGACCTCGCGCCGTACCGGACGACCGACGGTGTCGGCCGGGCCGTCTATCTCTCGCTGTTCGACGTCGAGTTCGCCACCTGGGACGATGCGCCGCTCGAGGTGTCGGCGTGGCCGGTCGCCGAAGCCCTGCTCGACCCCGCCACCGCTGAGCCGACCTGGATCGTCGTGCGCCCTCGCCGCAGCGCCGA
>JBPEXC010000346.1:0-1703 GCA_052032035.1 Acidimicrobiales bacterium
CGTCGACCACGACGATCGTCGGCCGTGGCCGGGGGCCACGGGCGGGCGCCGTCGCGTAGCCGGACGCGAGACGGGACGCCGCGATGGCAGCGTGATCGACGGCGTGATCGGCAGCGTGATCGGCAGGGCGGTGCACAGGCTCGGGGTGGGCCATGGCCGCAGCTTCGGCAGCGGATCGGTGGGGCGTGAGGAGGCTGGGTCGACCGACCCTCGGGCCGCAGCGCCGCGGTTGCGGGTCGCTGGTCAATTCTGATCGCTGCACAGACCGTCGCTCATCGCCGCGAGGAGGCGGTCCGACGCTCCGGGTCGACGGCAGCCCCGTCGGCATCGGGCCGGCGGCGCGAGGACCTGCCGTGAGGAGGAGGCTCCATGTTGCCCGCACCCACCGATCCGCGCTGGGGCGCCCTCGTCGACCACCCGGACCGCTACGAGTTCGCGTTCCTCGGTCTCAAGATCCTGATGCAGCGCGTCGCCCTCCAGGCCAAGAAGGGCATGAGCCCGGCCGAGCGCACCGCCGCCATCGACGAGGTCGTCAGCTTCTTCCAGAAGCAGGAACGACTCCTGACCGCCGACATCGACAACATCTTCGCCCGAGCGGCGGCCTGAGGAGGCACCACCACATGAGCCGACGACTGCTCCCCATCGACGACGCCCGCGCCCGGATCGAGGCCGGCGAGGCCCTGCTGCTCGCCGGCGATCGGCGCCTCCTCGCCCAGCTGCCGGCCGGGCGCTGGATCGGCGGGTCGATCCCGTACTTCATGGACACCGACGGTGGCGAGGTGAGCCGCGACCTGGTCTACGTCGACGCCCTGCCCGAGCAGGTGACCGACGTGAAGGTGTGCACCTACGGGGTGGCCGACCTCGACCAGCTCGCCGCCGACCGCTTCGACAACGGCTTCAGCGTGATCATCCTGCCGGCCACCAGCGAGGTCCACCTCGCCTACGCCGCCGACGCGCCGACCTACGCCGGCCTGTTCCTCCAGCCGATGGTCGGGTGGGTCGCGGGCCTCCACCTCGACGACCTCGGCACCGACCACGCCGAGGTGTTCGACGGGTCCGGGGGCGACGGCAGCGCCGAGGTGGCGGTCGTGCTGCACGCCGAACTGCCCGACGGCGTGTTGGCCAGCGTCGACATCGTCAACCTGTTCACCCAGGGCGACGGTCCGACGCTCACCTTCGACGACACCGGGTTCGCGCAGGAGACCGTGCTGGTCGACGGCCAACCCCGCGACTTCGCCGAGTACCTCACCGAGATCGGCCACGACATGCGGCTGCCCCTCGTCGCCGACTACTTCGGCGCGATGGTCAACGCCTCGATCCAGAACGTGCCCGACGCCGGCGGTGCGGTCGAGCTCTACGCGCCGGTGTTCAAGGGCGTCGACTACCGCCTCGCCGGGTCGCTCGGCGACTACGTCGACGAGTTCGAGGCCGCGCTCCCGACGGGCACGGCGCCGGCCTTCGCCTGCAACTGCATCCTCAACTTCGTCTACTCCGAGCTGGAGGGCAAGCAGACCGGCACGATCACCGGGCCGATCACCTTCGGCGAGATCGCCTACCAGCTGCTGAACCAGACGATGGTCTACCTCACGATCCACGACTGACCGCCGGGGCCCTGCCCCGACACCAGGCCGCGCCCTGGGGCGTCTCTCCCTCCTCGCCCCGGGGCGTCGTTCGCGGCTCGTCATCGCCCGAGTGGCCGACCC
>JBPEXC010000347.1:0-5447 GCA_052032035.1 Acidimicrobiales bacterium
CGCTGACGCAGGGTGCGGGCGATGAACGACGCGATCGTCGCCATCTCGGCCGTGCCCATGCCCTGGGTGGTGACCGCCGGGGTGCCGAGCCGGATCCCGGAGGTGACGAACGGCGACCGGGGGTCGTCGGGCACGGTGTTGCGGTTGAGGGTGATGCCGGCCTCGTCGAGCACGATCTGGGCCTCCTTGCCGGTGAGCTCGGCATCGAAGGCCTGCAGGTCGGCGAGGAGGAGGTGGTTGTCGGTGCCACCGGAGACGAGGCGGAACCCCTCGTTGGCGAGCCCCTCGGCCAGGGCCGAGGCGTTGGCCACGATCGCCGCCGCGTAGTCCTTGAACTCGGGGGTGAGCGCCTCGCCGAAGGCCACGGCCTTTGCAGCGATCGAGTGCTCCTGCGGACCGCCCTGCTGGCCGGGGAAGATCGCCTTGTTGATCGCCGGGGCGAGCTCGGCGGTGCTGAGGATGCAGCCGCCGCGCGGGCCTCGCAGGGTCTTGTGGGTGGTGAAGGTGACGATGTCGGCGAAGGGCACCGGGTTGGGGTGCACCCCGCCGGCGATCAGGCCGGCGATGTGGGCGGCGTCGAACATCAGCAGCGCCCCGACCTCGTCCGCGATGCGGCGGAAGGGCTCGGGCTCGATGATGCGGGGATACGCGGTGGCCCCGGCGACGATCAGCTTCGGCCGGTGCTCGAGGGCGAGGTCGCGGATCTGGTCGAAGTCGAGCCGCTCCTCGGCGGCCACGCGGTAGCCGACGAAGTTGTAGAGCAGGCCAGAGGCGTTGACCGGCGAGCCGTGGGTGAGGTGGCCGCCGTGGTCGAGGCTGAGGCCGAGCACGGTGTCGCCGTGCTCGAGGACGGCCTGGTAGACGGCCATGTTGGCGTTGGCGCCGGAGTGGGGCTGGACGTTCGCAGCCTCGGCGCCGAACAGCTCGCACACCCGGTCGATGGCGAGGCTCTCCACCTCGTCGACCACCTGGTTACCGCCGTAGTAGCGCTTGCCCGGGTAGCCCTCGGAGTACTTGTTGGTGAACACCGAGCCCGTCGCCCGCATCACGGCCGGGGAGGCGAAGTTCTCCGAGGCGATGAGCTGGAGGGCGGTGTTCTGTCGATCGATCTCACGATCGAGCAGGTTCCAGACGGGATCGGTGTCGAGGGTGGGCCAAGGCATGGTGGTCTCGCTCGTGTGGGGGAGGGGGTGATCGGTCAGTGGCGGCGGTGGGAACGGGGAAACGCGCCGGTCAGCCGGCAGCGCCGAGGGCATCGATCTTGCCGACCCGCCGGGCGTGGCGCCCACTCGGGTCGTCCTGATCGTCGAAGTCGGTGGCGACGAAGGCGTCGACGGCGTCGAGGGCCACCTGCACCCCGACGAAGCGCTCGCCGAGACACATCACGTTGGCGGCGTTGTGGCGCCGACTCATCCGAGCGGAGGTGACGTCGTGCACGGTCGCGGCCCGCACGCCGGGCACCTTGCCGGCGGCCATGCAGATCCCGATCCCCGATCCGCAGACGGCCACGCCCAACTCGGCGGGCCCGCCGGCCTCGATGGACGGATCGGGGCCCTCGACCACGGCACGGCCCACGGCGGCGCCGTAGTCGGGGTAGTCGACGGAGTCCGCAGTGTGGGTGCCGACGTCGACCACGTCGTGGCCCGCGTCGCGCAGATGCTCGGCGATCAGCTGCTTGAGCTCGAATCCGGCATGGTCGGAACCGACGGCGATTCGCATGGCAACCTCCACCCGGCGAACGAATCAGCCGTCACCCTAGCGGCGACGCCGTCGTGCCCGGACGGTGTTGGTGTCGGACGGTGTTGCGCTCAGCCGGCGTTGTCTCAGACGGTGCGACGCTCGGCGTTGGCCCGGCTGCGAGCGTCGAGGAGGGCGAGGACGCGTTCCTTGGCCGCCGGGGCCCCGTCGAGCAGGGCCCGGAAGGCGTCGGTGCCGAACGCGACCAGCACCATGTCGGTCTCGGCCACCACGGTGGCGTTGCGGGGGCGACGCTCGAGGATCGACATCTCCCCCACCATCGAGCCGGACCCGACGGTGGCGACGTAGTCGCCGTTCATCAACACGTTGGCCCGACCCTCGACGATCACAAAGGCGACATCGCCGTAACGACCCTGGTCGGTGAGCTCGGCGCCGACCTCGGCCTCGACCCGTTCCCCCAGCTCGGCGGCGGCGGCGAGCTGGTCGTCGGTGAACCCGTCGAAGAAGCCGACCTTGGCCAGCCAGGTGGTGTCGAGCTTGTCGTTGCGTCCGAACATCTTCGTCCTGGCTCCTCGCCGCTTGGGTCGCGTCTCCGAGGGCGCAGTCTCGCACGGCCACTGACACGCTGCCACTCGTTCTCCCCTCACGCGCCCCCACTCCTCCCCCTCATCGCCGTTCCGACCGCCTCGCGGGGATTGGGTCGTTCAGCGGGCGTGCGGCGACACGCCAACGACCCAATCCCCGCACTCGGTCCACCCCATCGGGATTGGGTCGTTCAGAGGGCGTGCGGCGACACGACAACGACCCAATCCCCGCGCTCGGGGGAACGGCGCGGGCGGGGCGAGGGGTCAGCGGGGGTGTCGGGCGACGACGGCGCGCTGCCGGCCCGACAGATCGGTGCGGATCTCGACCTCGGCGAACAGCGACGAAGCCTCGGCGGCCACGACCTCCGCCTGGGTGGGCGCCAGCTCGACCACCAGGGCCCCGGCGCCGGTGAGCCAACGGGGGGCCTCGGCGACGAGCACTCGCAGATCGGCGAGGCCCTCGTCGGGGGCCACCAGGGCGCCGGCTGGCTCCCAGTCGCGCACCTCGGCCGGCAACTCGTCGTCGGCGGCGACGTAGGGCGGGTTCGACACGACGACCCCGAGGGTCCCCGCCAACTCGCCCGGCAGGGCGTCGAACCACGACCCCTCGGCCAGGCGTCCCCGGCTCCCGTGGCGACCGAGACCGGCCAGGTTGGACCGAGCGACCTCGAGGGCGTCGGCCGACCGGTCGGTGAGCCACACCTGGGCCGTGGTCCGCTCGGCCAGGAACGACAACCCGATCGCCCCGCTGCCGGTGCCGAGGTCGACCACGGTCGCGCCGGCGGCGGCCCCGGACGCCACGGCGTCGGCCTCGATCCGATCGAACTCGTCGATGGCCCAGCCGGCCACCTCCTCGGTCTCGGGCCGAGGGATCAGCACCCGCTTGTCGACTGCGAGATCGAGGGTGCGGAACGCCCAGCGCCCGAGCACGTACTGGAGCGGTTCACCCTCGAGCCGGCGGGCGATCATCCCGTCGAAGCGGGCCATGCCCCGCACGGTGACGAGCTCGTCGAGGTTGGGGAACAAGTCCGCGCCCTCGAATCCGGAGGCCTCCTCGACGATGCGGCGGGCCGACACCTCGGCGCCGGGCAACCCGGCACCGGTCAGGCGCTGCGTGGCCTCGGCCAGCAGATCGCGCCAGGGCACCGTTCCTGCGGTGTCGTCGGGGACACCCGCGTCGGGCGTGTCGCCGGGGCTCACGGGTCAGTCCTCGTGCTCGGAGAGCTGCCGGGTGCGTTCGTCGAGGACGAGGGCGTCGCTGACGTCGCCGAGATCGCCGGCGAGCACCCGGTCGAGCTTGTAGAGGGTGAGCCCGATGCGGTGGTCGGTCACCCGGTTCTCCTTGAAGTTGTAGGTCCGGATCTTCTCCGACCGACCCCCGCCGCCGATCTGCCCCCGCCGGGCCTCCGACGCCTCCGCCGCCTGCTTGTCCTGCTCGAGCTGCAACAGACGGCTGCGCAGCACGACCAGGGCCCGGGCCCGGTTCTGGAGCTGGCTCTTCTCGTCCTGCATCGACACGACCAGCCCGGTCGGCAGGTGGGTCACGCGCACGGCCGAGTCGGTGGTGTTGACGTGCTGACCCCCGGCGCCGGACGACCGGAACGTGTCGATCTGGAGGTCGTTGGGGTCGATGTCGACCTCGACCTCGTCGGCCTGGGGCAGCACCGTCACCGTCGCCGACGAGGTGTGGATCCGGCCCTGCGACTCGGTGACGGGCACCCGCTGCACGCGATGGGGACCGGCCTCGAACTTCATCAGGGTCCAGACGTCGTCGCCGCCCAGGCTGAACGTGACGTCGTTGAAGCCACCGAGGTCGGACGGATCCGAGCCGAGCACCTGGAACGACCAGCCCCGCTGGGCGGCGTAGGCCTGGTACATCTCGAACAGGTCGCGAGCGAAGAGGTTGGCCTCCTCTCCGCCCTCGGCGCCACGGATCTCGATGATCACGTCGCGGCCGGCGTTGGGGTCGGGCGGCAGGAGCAGGATCCGGAGCTCGGCCTCGAGTTCCTCCACCTCGGCCGCCGCGGCGGCCGCCTCCTGACGGAGCTCGTCGCGCTCGGCGGCGTCGGCCTCCTCCATCAGCATCTCGGCGGTCTCGGCGTCGTCGAGCCGTTCCCGGAGACGGGCACCCACGTCGACGAGCTTGCTCAGTTCGCGGTAGCGGCGCATGACCTTGACGTAGCGGGCGTTGTCGCTCGCCAGGTCCGGATCGCCGAGCCGGGCCTCGAGTTCGGTGTGTTCGGCCTCCAGACCGCTCAGGCGCTGGAGGAGATCGGCGGCGCTCACGAGGGCGCCGTCGAGGGCCCCTCCACCCAGGGCGGCGAGACGGCGACGAAACGGGCGTCGGGCAGGCGCCCGACCTGGCGACCGAGGGCCGGGTGGATGTCGGCCGGCGGCATCACCAGCACGAGTTCGGCGTCGGGGGCGGTGCGGGCCCGGTAGTCGGCGGCCTCGGGCACCACGTCGACGTCGATCCCGACCGACGCCACGACCACGACCTCTCGGCCGTCAGGGGTGGTGGCGTGGGCGGCGCTGGGCACCGTGCCGAGCAGGGTGGATCGGGGCCGCAGGGGCGGGACCGGGTCGGCGGACGCCAGGCCGAGCACCTCGGGATCGTCGAGCACCATCGATCGCAACCAGCGCTCCCGGGCCAGCCGGTTGAGGGGATGGAGCGGCACCCCGGCGCGGCGGTGGGTGCGCACCATGCCGGCAGCCCGCTCGAGCACCTCGTCGGCCGAGGCGTGGCCGTGGACGAGCTGCTGCAGTTCGCGGTCGGCCTGCCCGACGCCGATCTCGAGGGAGGCGGCACCGTCGTCGACGGTGACCCGAGCCACCTCGAGCCCATCGATCTCGGCGACGAGCCGGCCGTGGTCGTCGACCGGTCGGGCGTCGACCCGACGCATCACCTCGGCGAGGGCCCACACGTCGTCGCCGAGGGCCGGAACCTCGGCGAGGGGCGCAGGAGCCGCCGGGCTGGTGGTGACACCGTCGACGGCGTGCACCTCGACAACCGGGGCGTCGGCGAAGTGACCCGCACGACGAGCCAGGTCGCCGGCCACGTCGGCCGGGGCCAGGAGCAGCAGGTGGGCCAGGTCGTGACGATCGGCCCAGATCAGGGCCGGGCCGAGGGCCCGCACGACCTCGGGCGCGCCGGGGGTGTCGTCG
>JBPEXC010000348.1:0-2202 GCA_052032035.1 Acidimicrobiales bacterium
CCGTCGGGCGAGGCCTGGAGGGTGTAGACGGGGCCGTCGAGGTCGGGGGTGAAGGTCGACACGTAGACGCCGGTGGCGGCGTCGAAGGCGGCGAGGAACGGCTGATCGACGGGAGCGCTCGACGACCAGCGGCGCACCTCGGTGAACTTGCCGCCGACGTAGACCAGGTCGCCGATCTGCTCGATCGCCATCACCTCGGAGTCGATCCGGTCGGTGAGCGTGCCGGAGGTGACGCTGTCGTAGACCCCCCAGGTGTCGAGCGCGGTGGGGGTGATCTCGGCGGCGGCCTCGTCGGCCACGGCGACGGGCACGACCAGGCCGACGAGCAGCAGCAGTGCCCACAGCAGGGGCCGGCGCCGCGCCGGTTCGGCGCCGGCGTGCGTGTGCGATCGGGTGCCGCCGCCGTTCGCTCGCTGGTTCACCTCGGGCTCCTTCAGGTCGGCGAACCTCCGCAGGCGCAGGACGCGCCGGTTCGCTCACCTGATGGATTCGCCACGAAGTCGCGGCACCTTGAGGCCCGATCGAGGGTCGGGCGTGGGTCGTTCGACCCGTTTCAGCCGAGTTTGAGTTGCGCCATCTGACGGAAGAGGTCGATCACGCCCGGCGAGGCGTGTTCGGGGTCGAGCTCGCCGTAGACGGTGTCGACGTTGATGGCGATCCGCTCGGCGTCGAGCCAGTCGGCGTAGGGGCCGAGGTCGATGTCCCGGGCGGCGTCGGACGCCGACATGCCGGCGGCGTGGCGGGCGGTCGCCTCCTCGGTCACGAACCGGAGGTAGTCGGCCACGCGAGCCACCCCGGCGGCGTCGGTGAGCGGTCCGTGGCCGGGCACGATCACGTCGCACCCCATGGCGATGATGCGGTCGCACGCGGCGAGCCAGTTCGAGATCGGCCCGTCCCACACGATCGGGGTGCCCTCGATGAAGAGGATGTCGCCGCAGAACACCACCCCGTCGTCGGGGAGGTGGACGAGGACGTCGCCGGCGGTGTGGGCCGGGCCGACCTCCAACAGTTCGGCGCGCCGGCCGGCCACCTCGAGGTCGAGGCGATCCGAGAAGGTGCGGTCGATCCGGGGCGGTTCGATCCCGTCGAAGGTGAACGGGCCGAACGCCTGCTCGAGGTAGCGGTCGGTGAGGGGGTCGAACTCGGCCCGCATCATCGCCGCCAGCGCGGCGGGCGGGAGTTCCTCCATCTCGGCCGCCGACGCCGCCGACGCGATCACCTCGACCGGATCGTCGGCGCCCGCCACCAGCTGGTTGCCGTAGCAGTGGTCACCGTTGGCGTGGGTGTTGACCAGCGTCGACACCGGCGCCGTGCCGGTGATCGGGGCCATGGCGTCGAGCATGCTCGCGGTGAGCTCGAGATCGAACAGGGTGTCGACCAGGAGCGAGGAGCCGGCGCCGCGCACCAGGCCGGCGTTGCTCCACCCCCATCCCCCGTCCGGTTGCAGGTAGGCGAAGATGCCGTCGGCCACCTCGTGCAGGCCGCGTGTGTAGTTGGTCCCCATGGGCGGCGACGCTAGTGCGGGCTCCGCCGCAGTGCCTCGCGACCGGGACGTTGCTGCGCGAGGATGGCGGCCATGAGCGACCCCCGCGCCGGCCGACCGGCCGACCCTTCCGACCTCGTCGACATCGCCCACCTGGTGACGGCCTATTACACGACCACCCCCGACCCCGGCGACGTCGGGCAGCGGGTGGCCTTCGGCACCTCCGGCCACCGCGGCACCAGTCTCGACGGGTCGTTCAACGAGGCCCACATCGCCGCCACCACCCAGGCGATCTGTGAGTACCGGGCCGGGCAGGGCGTCGACGGGCCGCTGTTCCTCGGGCGCGACACCCATGCGCTGTCCGAACCGGCGTGGGCGACGGCGCTCGAGGTGCTGGCGGGCAACCAGGTCGCCGTGCTGATCGACGCAGACGACGGCTACACCCCCACCCCGGCGCTCAGCCACGCCATCCTGGCCCACAACCGCGAGGGCGCCGGCGGCTCGGCCGACGGGATCGTGGTGACCCCGTCGCACAACCCGCCCACCGACGGTGGCTTCAAGTACAACCCGCCCCACGGCGGCCCGGCCGACGGCGACGCCACCGGCTGGATCGCGGCCCGGGCCAACGAACTGCTCGAGGGCTCCAACCGCGGGGTGCAGCGGATCGGCACCGATCCGCACCCCGGCCGACCGGATGGCGTCGAGGTCGAGCACCGACG
>JBPEXC010000349.1:0-4475 GCA_052032035.1 Acidimicrobiales bacterium
ACCCCGACCCACACCCTCGACTCGCTCCGCACCGGCAACTGCTGGCCGATCGACGACCTGACCGCCAGCTGACGGCGGGCCGCTGGTCGGGTCGAGGCCCGATTGGTGCGCTCGCCCGATCGCTGGGCAGGATGCTCGGGTGACCACTCCCGCCGTGCCCGAATTCGTCGACTCGACCGATGGGGTGCGGGTGCGGATCCACGATCTCGGTGGTGACGGGCCGCCCCTCGTCCTGAGCCACGCCACCGGCTTCTGCGGAGGGGTCTGGCGGCCGTTCGCCGCCGCCCTCGCCGACCGCTACCACTGCTACGCCCTCGACTACCGGGCGCATGGCGAGACCGAGCTGCCGTCGGGGGTGTCGCTCGACTGGCGCGGCATGGCCGACGATTTGCTCGCCGTCGTCGACGCCGTGTCGCCCGACGAGCCGGTGCGCGTGGTCGGCCACAGCCTCGGCGGGGCCGCGATCGTGCTCGCCGGCGTGCGTGCGCCCGGCCGGTTCGCGGCCGCGGCCGCCTTCGAGCCGATCCTGATCCCCCTCGACACCCCGCCTCGACAGTCCCCGCTGGTCGAGGGTGCCCGCCGCCGCCGGGCAGTGTGGCCGTCGCGTGCCGAGGCACGGGAGCGTTACGGCTCGCGGCCACCGCTGTCGCTGCTCGACCCCGACGCCCTCGACGCCTACGTCGAGTTCGGCTTCGTCGACCTGCCGGACGGCACCGTGACGCTGCGCTGCGAACCCGAACACGAGGCCCAGGTGTTCGAGCACCACAAGTCGGGTGCGTGGGAGGCGGCCGCCGACATCGACTTCCCCTACCTGGTGGCGGTCGGGGCCGGCGACGAACTCCCGGCGGTCGCCGGGCGACGGGTGACCGAGGCCCACCCCGAACGGTTCACGCTCGCCGACTACCCCGAACTCACCCACTTCGGCCCGCTCGAGGCGCCGGCCCGGCTCGCGGCCGACGTCGACGCCTGGTTCGGGTCGCTCAGCTCGTGAGCAGCCCGTCCTCGAGGTCGTCCGACTCGATCACCACCCGCTCCTGTGGCAACTCGGGCAGGATCGACTCGACGTAGGTCCGGGCCGCGGTCTCGAGGCCGACGTCGGCCTTGGCCTCCTCCGACAGGAACCACAGGTGGTCGAGCACCTGGTGGAAGATCTCGGCGTCGGTCAGCCGGTTGCGCAGGTCGTCGGGGATCGTGGCGATCGTCGGCTCGTAGCGTTCGGTCAGCCAGCGGTAGGCGGCCACCGCGTCGGGCAGCTCCCGACCGTGTTCGCGGCTCAGCCACGCCCCGTAGCCGTGGAGGGCCGACAGCAGGCGACGGGCCTGGTTCTCCTCGGCCTCGATCCCGGTGAGGCGCTGCAGCTCCCGCTTGTGGTGACCCTCCTCGACGACGCGAGGACGGAAGGCCACCTGGTCGGGGCGTTCGCCGGGCGCGGTGCCGGTCTCGACCATCTCGATCTCCGACACGTCGAAGCCGAGGTCGTTGAGGCGCCGCATGCGGGCCTGGATGCGCCACAGTTCGTCGCCGGCCACCTCGTCGGTCGCGGTGAGCTCGGCCCACAGCGACTCGTAGCGGGCGCCGAGCTGCTCGGCCACCGCGAACGGGTCGACCCCGTCGGGCAGCCGGTCGAGCACCTCGAGTTCGTAGAGGCCGCCGGCGATGTTCTCGGTGGCGATCTCGAGGTCGTGGAGGCGCTGGCCGTCGGTGAGGCGGGCGTGGCGTTCCCCGGTCTCGGTGTCGACGAGGTAGGCGACGAGCTCGCCGGCATCACGTCGGAACAGGGTGTTGCCGAGGGAGCAGTCGCCCCAGAACACCCCCGCCAGGTGGACCTGGGTGAGCAGCACGGCGAGGGCGTCGATCAGGTGGTCGTGCAGCCCGTAGCTGCCCCGGCCGGCGAACAGGTGGAGGTAGGGGAGGGAGTAGGCGAGGTGGCGGGTGATCAGCACCGAGTCGAGCGGGTCGCCGTCGGGCGTGGTGCGGTCGTCGGCCACCCCGACCAGGTCGACGACGGGCAGCCCCTCCTCCTTCAGGTGGTCGAGGAGCTCGTACTCACGGTCGGCCAGCTCGGGCCGCAGTTCCTTGCACGCGAAGTACTCGCCGCCGTACTCGATGAAGCGGACCACGTGGCGGTGTCGGCCCCGCGGCAGGCGCACGGCCAGCTCGTCGGGCCAGTACTCGAGCGGCGTCGACCACGGGAGGTTGAGGAAGTCCGCATCGGCGTCGGGGATCGTCTTGAGTCGCAGCGTCGTCATTGCAGGTCCGGTGCAGGCTGTCGGGACGGGGGAGGGGGCGGGCAGCGGGCTCGGCGCCCGAGCGCCGTGCCGTCAGGTTCGGTCGCCGGGAGGTCGCCCATGACCACTCGACCGGCGCCGTTGCCGATCCCCCAGGATACGCGCCGGGCGGCGCGGGAACGTTCACACGTGTCGGAGGACCGTCTCGGCCGCCGCCGCCCCGCTGCGCCACGCGCCCTCGACCTTGGCATCGGCGAACCCGTCGCCGGCCACGATCAGGGGTCCGGGGGCGGTGCGGGCGATCAGGCACGGCTCGGACCGGGCGACCGTCGGCGCCGCGTAGCGCCACCGCTTCACCTGGCGTTCGACCACCGTCGCCGGGGCGACGAGCTCGTCGACGGCGGCGCCGAGTTCGGCCCACACCTCGTCGTCGGTGGCGTCCCACAGGGCCCGCGACCGGGCGTGGGCGACGTGGAGGGTGACCGCCGGCTCGGCGCTGATGCCCTTGGCGGCGTTGTCGGCGACGAAGGTGAACGGGTCGCCGTCGGGCCACTGGCGCGCCCCCGCGTCGCCCAGGTCCGGGGCGGCGGTGTCGGCGCGCTCGAGGCGCACCAGCAGGGCGAGCACCGGCTCGTAGCCGAGACCGTCGAGGATCGCCCGGTCGGCGGCGTCGAGGGCGACCCCGCCGGAGGTGAGCAGCTCGATCGTCTGCGGGGTCGGCGGGGTGAGGATCACCGCACCGGCGTCGTCGGGCACCCGGGTGAAGCCGTCGTAGGTGACGCTCCAGTGGGTGCCGACGTCGATCACGCTCTGGGCCCGGCGGCCGGTGGCGATCTCGGCGCCCGCCGCCCGGGCCTCGTCGGCCAGGTGCTTGGCGACGCCGTTCATCGACGGCGCGCCCCGGTAGCGGGGGTGGCCGTCGTCGGCCTCGAAGCCCCGGCACCACTCGGCTGCCACCCCGGCGGCGAGCCAGCGGTCGACCTCGGCCACGAACTCGGGGGAGCGGGCGGTGAAGAACTGGGCGCCGTGGTCGAGGGAGGCGTCGCCCATGCGGCGGGTGGCGAGTCGGCCGCCGACGCTCTTGCCCTTGTCGACCACGAGCGCCCGGCGACCCGCCCGGGCCAGGTCGCGAGCGGCGGTGAGGCCGGCGATGCCGGCCCCGACCACCACGGTCAGATCGTCGGCCGGATCGGGGGCCTGGGGCGTGTCCTGCATGGCTCCGACGCTAACGCTGGGCGGCCTCGGATTTTGTGGAAGTTGTCGCAATCCGGTTGGCCCCGGTGGTCCGATCGGTAATCCTTACCAAATGGCTCGTATTTTGGTGACCGAGGAGATTGCGGAGACGGGGCTGGAGCTGCTTCGCTCCTCCGGTCACGAGGTCGACATCCAGACCGGCAAGTCGCCCGAGGAGATCCACGCCCTCCTGCCCGGCGCCGCCGCCCTGATCATCCGGTCGGCCACCACCGTCACCCCCGAGATGCTCGACGCCGGAACCGACCTGATCGTGGTCGGCCGGGCCGGGATCGGGCTCGACAACGTCGACGTCGAGTACGCCACCAAGAAGGGCGTGATGGTCTGCAACGCCCCGCAGTCCAACATCATCACCACCGCCGAGCAGACGCTCAACCTGATCATGGCCCAGGCCCGCAACACCGCGGCCGCCGACGCCTCGGTGCGTGCCGGCAAGTGGGAGCGCTCGAAGTTCACCGGCATGGAGCTCCACGGCAAGACGCTCGGCATCGTCGGCCTCGGCCGGGTCGGGGCGCTCGTCGCCGAGCGGGCCAAGGCGTTCGGCATGAAGCTGATCGCCCACGACCCCTTCGTGTCGGCCGACCGGGCCCGTGAGCTGTCGGTCGAGCTGGTCACCCTCGACGAGCTGGCGGCCAAGGCCGACGTCGTCACCCTCCACGTGATCAAGACCCCCGAGACCGTCGGCCTGATCGGCGCCGACTTCTTCGCCAAGGCCAAGGACGGCATCCGCATCGTCAACGTCGCCCGCGGCGGCGTGATCGACGAGGACGCCCTCGCCGACGCTCTCGAGAGCGGCAAGGTGGCCGCGGCGGGACTCGACGTGTTCGCGTCGGAGCCCCTCGGCGAGTCGCGGTTGCGCGACTTCCCCAACGTCACCCTCGCCCCCCACCTCGGCGCCTCCACCGAGGAAGCCCAGCTCAAGGCAGGCGTCACGATCGCCGAGCAGGTGCAGCTGGCCCTCGCCAACGAGTTCGTGCCCTTCGCCGTCAACATCGA
>JBPEXC010000035.1:0-7711 GCA_052032035.1 Acidimicrobiales bacterium
CCTCGAGCACCGCTCGGGTCGTGAGGGAGCCGTGGCGCTCGAAGGCCGACACCCGAACGTTCACGGTGCGGTACTGGCCGGCGTCGTCACGGATCCGGTAGTCGTACTCGACGGCGGCGAAGCGTTCGTTGCGGGCGAGCGCCTGTTCGACGGTCGTGGCGTGGCGTTCCACGAGCAGCACGTCGTCGGGGTGGACCGAGTCGAGGTGGGGGAACTCGTCCCAGCGCTCGGGCGGGACGCCCGACACCTCGACGAAGTTGTCGGAGGTCCAGACCTCGTCCACGCCACGCACGCCCTCCCACAGGGCGATGTGGGTGACGCGGAGGCTCTCGCCCAGCCGGTCGAGGAGTTCGGCCAGCTGGCGTTCGCGATGGCGGGCGGCTGTGACGTCGACCAGGGTCAGCGAGACCCCGTGGTCGGCGCCCGACCGGGAGTAGGGCACCACGGTCACCCGCAGGGTCTGCTCGAAGCCGTTGCTCGGTTCGATCAGGAGCTCGACGGATTCGTTGTCGGTCGCCGCCCGCGTGACCGCCACGCGCAGCTCGTGGTCGTCGAAGATCGAGCGGATGTGGTCGAAGGGTCGGCCGACGTCGCTCTCGAGGATGTTGAAGTAGCGGCTGCAGGTGCCGCTGAAGCGGCGCACCGTCGTGTCGGCGTTGAGCAGCAGCACGCCGATGTCGGTGGCGTTGAGGACCTGTTCGAGGTCGGCGCCGAGGGCGAGGACGTCGCGCAGACGGGCCTCGTTCTCGTCGGCGACCGTGCGTAGCTCCTCGTTGGCGGACGACAACTCCTCGATGCTGGTCTGGAGTTCCTCGTTCGAGACCAGGAGTTCCTCGTTGGTCGCAGTGAGCTGTTGCTCGGAGTACTCCTGGTGGCGGACGGCTTCGTCGAGCTGCCGCTTGGTGGAATCGAGGTGTTGTTGGAGGTCGTCGACCTGGCGCTGCAGCGCCTCGATGGTGCCGGTGTCGGCCCCCTCGTCGTCGGCGTCGACGTCGGCGCCCGGGCGAGCGAGCGGCGCCCGGAGTCGGCCGTGCACGAGGTAGACCTCCCGGCCGGGGTCGGTGACCGACTGCCCGACGAGTCGGAGGATCCTGCGCTCGCCGCGATGGTCGATCGAGACGTCGATCGGCTCCGGCTCCACATCGGACTGCAGCTTGCGCAACAGCTCGCTCGCAGCGGCCCGCAGGGCGACATCCTCGATCAGCGCGAGGGCGTCGTCGAGGGCGACGCCGGGCCGGAACCGTAGCCAGCGCGAGCCGATGCCGTAGACGTGGAGGAGGCGACCGCCCCGGTCGATCTCGATGCCCCCGACGCCGTGGTCGTCGAGCAGGAGGTCGTAGGTCGCGCTGCGGACGGCCGCCGTCGAGGGAACCTCGGGCCGCATGGCGGACGGCGGCAGGCGACGAGGTGCGAGGGGCGACGACCGGTGGCGTCGGCGGAGCGTGAGGCTCGTGCGGTTGTTGATCAGTCGGAAGAGTCCTGTGCCGACGGCCTGGTAGTCCGGCCCTGCGTCGCCCACGCTCTCGGTCTCGCCGAGCACGAGGGCTCCGCCGTTGCGCAGCGAGAAGCCGAACGCCCAGAAGGCATCCCGCTGTGCGCCTGCACTGAGGTACATGAGGGTGTTCCGGCACGAGATGAGATCGATGCCCGTGAAGGGGGGATCGACCAACAGGTTGTGGCGGGAGAAGGCGAGGAGGCCGCGGAGCTCGGGCCGCACGCGCCAACCGTCGGCCTCGGGGGTGAAGAAGCGCTCGCGTCGTTCGGGGTTGACGTTCGCCATGTCGGCCTCGGGGTACCAGCCCTTCGACGCCGTGACGAGCGAGCCGTCGTGGACGTCGGTGGCGAACAGCTTGATCGGCGTGGCCGTGTTGACCTGGTCGCGAGCCTCCACGAGGGCCATGGCCAGCGAGTAGGCCTCCTGGCCGGTGGCACAGCCGGCCGACCAGGCCCGCACGCCGAGCTGATGTTCCGCTGCGTGGCGCACCAGGTCGGGGAGGACCTCCCGGGCGAGCTGGTCGAAGACGTTCTGGTCCCGGTAGAACGAGGTGACACCGATCAGGAGGTCGTGGGCCAGGCGATCGGCCTCGTCGGCGTCGCTGCGCAGCCGCTCGAGGAGCTGCTCGTGCGACGACATCCCGAGTGCGAGCAGGCGGTGTTCGAGTCGGCGGCGTACGGTCGCCCGCTTGTAGTCCTCGAAGTTGATGCTGGTCGACCGTTCGACGGCGGCGAGGATCTCCGACTCGACCTCGCTGAGGAGCACCTGGTCGCGGTCGGGACGGACCCGTTCGACGACGAATCGTTGGGTGAGGTGGGCGAGCGCGGCCGCGGAGCCGCGGGCATCGACGGCGCCCGACCGTTCGGCCGACACCGGCATCCCGTCGAACTGGGCCGAGTCGTCCTGCGCGAGCGCCAGACCGCCCGAGGCCTGCACCGCCGCCAGCCCCTCGGTGCCGTCGCTGCCGGTGCCCGACAGCACGACCGCCACCGCTCGATCGCCCCAGGACGCGATCGAGGTGAACATCACGTCGATCGGTCGGTGTTGGAAGGGATCGATCGTGGCGGGGACGCGGTCGACGATGGTGATCTCGCGGTCCTGGAGCGCAGCGACCTCGCCCGGCCCGAGGACGTAGACGGTGTTGGGTCGGATCGTGCACTCGTTGCGCATCCGTTCGACCGGCATCGGCGTGCGGCGTTCGAGGATGCGGACCATCACGCTCTCGTGGTCGGGCGACAGGTGTTGGACCACCAGGTAGGCGAGGCCGAGGTCCGGCGGCACGCTCGAGAGGAAGTCGACGAGGGGGTCGAGGCCACCCGCCGACGCGCCGAGAGCGCAGACGCCGCGCACGTCCCCCGATTCGGTGGCCGGTCCGGTCATCGCCGCATCACGCCCGAGACCTTAGGGACCCGGCGGGAGGCCGTCAGCCTGAGCGCTCCCGGGAGTCCGAAATGATCAATTCTTGTCAGTCGACCGGTGACGGCTCTCGGTCGGCCTCGACCGCTTCGGCCGCCTCGATCTCTTCGCGTCGCACGCCGAGGACGAACAGGATGGCGTCGAGGTAGGGCACGTTGAGGGCGGTGTCGGCGGCTTCCTGCACGACGGGTTTGGCGTTGAACGCCACCCCGAGCCCGGCGGCGTTGAGCATGTCGAGATCGTTGGCCCCGTCGCCGACGGCGACGACCTGATCGAGGGCCACGCCGTGCTCCTCCGCGATGCGGCGCAGGATCGCGGCCTTGCCGGCACGGTCGACGACATCGCCGATCACCTTGCCGGTCAGCTTGCCGTCGACCACCTCGAGGGTGTTGGCATACGCGTGCCCGATGCCGAGCTCGGCGGCCAGCTTGTCGGTGATCGCCGTGAACCCGCCCGACACGATCGCGGTGTGGAAACCGAGCCGGTGGAGGGTGCGGATGAAGGTGCGGGCGCCGGGCGTGAACCGCACCTGCTCGTGCACGTCGTCGAGCACCGACGCGTCGAGGCCGGCGAGGGTGGCGACCCGGGCGTGGAGCGACTCGGTGAAGTCGAGCTCGCCGGCCATCGCCCGTTCGGTGACCGCCCGGACCTCGTCCTCGGTGCCGGCGTGGCGGGCGACCAGCTCGATCACCTCGTCCTGGATCAGGGTGGAGTCGACGTCGAGCACGACGAGGCGGGCCGCCCGACGCCCCAGGCCCTCACGGTGCACGGCGAGGTCGGCGGGCAGGCTGTCGGCGACGGCGAGCAGGTCGTTGCGCAGCGCCTCGAGCGGGTCGCCGCTCACCGCCAGCTCGTAGGCCATCACCGGGTAGCGGGCCAGCCGCACGATGCGATCGATGTTGGCGCCGTGGGCGGCGATCGTGGCGGCGACGGCTGCGAAGTCGGCCGGGCTGACCGTGGTGCCGACGAGGGTGACGACCAGGCCGGGGCGTCGGGCCGACGGCACCGAGTCGACGATGCTGAAGTCGACGTCGACGCCCTGCTCCCACCCGAAGTGGAGCAGCTCCTTGATCAGGTCCTTGCCCATCGGGACCTCGACGACCAGCGACAGCGACAACCGGCCGCGGATGATGATCTGCTCGACGTCCTGGACGCCGGCGTCCGCCGAGGCCAACAGCAGCATCAGGCCGGCGGTGATCCCGGGCCGGTCGGGGCCCGACAGTTCGACGAGGACGGTCTGACGGGTCTCCCCGGACACGATCACGGCGCGATCAGCTCGCGTCGTCGGCCGGCTCGGGTTCGAGGGTGGCCTCGACCGCCAGCGCCTCGCCGTCGACGAGTTCGACCCCGCCGGCGACGCCGGCCTCGGCCACGTCGTCGAGCACCGCTCGCAGCAGCGTCAGCCGCTCGGCGGTGTCGGTGACGGTGGCGGCGGTGATCGCCGTGCGGAGCGACCGCTTCGCCTCGGTCTTGGAGCGGCGCAGTTCGGTGAGGGTGTCGCCGGCCACGGTCAGCATCGCCGGATCGGCGTCGCCGGCGTCGGCGCGGAGGGCGGCGGCGTCGGGCCACGACGCGGTGTGGACCGAGGCGTGCTCGTCGTCGACGGCCCGCCACCAGCTCCACACCTCCTCGGTGACGAAGGGGAGGAAGGGCGCGAACAGCCGCAGGAGGGTGTCGAGGGCTCGGGCCAGGGCGGCGTGGGCAGAGGCCGCACCCTCCGGGCCACGCGACTCGTACGCCCGGTTCTTCACCAGCTCGATGTAGTCGTCGGTGAAGGTCCAGAAGAACGTCTCGGTGCGTTCGAGGGCCCGGGCGTAGTCGAAGGCCTCGAACGCGACGGTGGCGTCGTCGACGAGGGTGGCGAGTCGGGCGAGCATCGCCTTGTCGAGGTCCTCGGTGACCGGGGCGGCGAGGGCGGCCCGCAGGTCGCCCATGCCGAGGGCGAACTTCGAGGCGTTGAGCAGCTTGATCGCCAGGCGGCGACCGATCTTCATCTGCCCCTCGTCGAAGGCGGTGTCGGTGCCGGGGCGGCCCGAGGCGGCCCAGTAGCGGACGGCGTCGGAGCCGTACTTCTCGAGCAGGTCGAGGGGGGTGACGACGTTGCCCTTCGACTTCGACATCTTCTTGCGGTCGGGATCGAGGATCCAGCCCGACAGCGCGGCGTTGGTCCACGGCACGCCGTCGTGTTCGAAGTGGGCCCGGACGACGGTGGAGAACAGCCAGGTCCGGATGATGTCGTGGGCCTGGGGCCGGACGTCGTAGGGGTAGACCCGCTCGAACAGGTCGGGGTCGTCCTCCCACTGTCCGGCGATCTGGGGGGTGAGCGACGACGTGGCCCAGGTGTCCATGATGTCGGGGTCGCCGATGAAGCCGCCGGCCTTGCCACGCTGGTCGGCGTCGAAGCCGGGCGGGACGTCGACCGACGGGTCGATCGGCAGGGTGGTCTCGTCGGGCGCGATCGGCTCGTCGAAGACGGGTTCGCCCGAACCGTCGAGGCGGTACCAGAGCGGGATCGGCACGCCGAAGAAGCGCTGCCGGCTGATCAGCCAGTCGCCGTTCAGGCCCTCGACCCAGTTGGTGTAGCGGGTCCGCATGTAGTCGGGATGGAAGGCGATCTCGCCGCCCCGCGCGACCAGGGTGGCGTTGAGGTCGGCTTCGCGGCCGCCGTTGCGGATGTACCACTGGCGGCTGGTGACGATCTCGAGCGGCTTGTCGCCCTTCTCGAAGAACTTGACCGGGTGGGTGATCGGGCGGGGCTCGCCGATCAGGTCGCCGTCCTCGGTCAGCATCGCGACGAGGGCCTCGCGGCCGCTGAAGACGGTCTTGCCCGCCATCTGGGTGTAGCGCTCGGCGGCGTCGGCATCGAAGACCTCGGGGGCCTCGTCGACGAAGCGGCCGTTGCGGCCGAGCACCGCCCGGGTGTCGAGGTCGAGCTCGCGCCACCAGGTGACGTCGGTGGTGTCGCCGAACGTACAGATCATCGCGGTGCCCGTGCCCTTCTCCGGATCCGCGAGCTCGTGGAACACCATCGGGACCTCGACGCCGAAGACCGGGGTGGTGATGGTGGCGCCTTCGAGCGAGCGGTAGCGCTCGTCGTCGGGGTGGGCGACGACGGCGACGCACGCCGGGAGCAGTTCGGGGCGGGTGGTGTCGATCAACAGATCCGACCCGTCGGGGCGGCGGAACCGGAGGGTGTGGTAGGCGCCGGGGCGCTCCCGGTCCTCGAGTTCGGCCTGGGCGACGGCGGTCTGGAAGGTGACGTCCCAGAGGCTCGGCGCCTCCTGCTGGTAGGCCTCGCCACGGGCGAGGTTGCGCAGGAAGGCCCGCTGGGAGACCCGGCGGCTGCGCTCGTCGATCGTGGCGTAGAGGTGGTGCCAGTCGACGCTGAGGCCGAGGGTGCGGAACAGGTGCTCGAAGGCCTTCTCGTCCTCCTCGACCAGGCGATCGCAGAGCTCGATGAAGTTGGGCCGGCTGATCGGCACCTGGTTCTTGAACGCTTTGCCGTCGGGGCCGACGCCGCCGACGGCGGGCGGCTCGAATCCCTCGGTGTAGGGCATCGAGGGGTCGCAGCGGACCCCGAAGTAGTTCTGGACCCGGCGTTCGGTCGGCAGGCCGTTGTCGTCCCAGCCCATCGGGTAGAAGACCCGCTTGCCGGTCATGCGCTGGTAGCGGGCGACCGTGTCGGTGTGGGTGTAGCTGAAGACGTGGCCGACGTGGAGCGAGCCCGACACCGTCGGCGGGGGCGTGTCGATCGAGAACACCTCGCTGCGGGCCGCGGTGCGGTCGAACGCGTAGGTGTCGGCGGCCTGCCAGGCCGCGGACCACTTGGCCTCGATGCCGTCGAGGCTGGGCTTCTTCGGGAGGTTCCCCGTGTCGGGAGCGCCGGTGCTCATGGCCTCACAGGCTAGAGGCGTGGCGACGGTGCTCAGCTGAAATTGGGGCGACCCGCCGACGACCGGCGATCGGGGTCGTCATCGTCCGCCCGGACGTCGTCGGTGTCGAGCGTCGACCGTGGGTTCGGACAGCCGCCGCCGGGCTCGAGGGTGGTGAAGGTCCAGCATGCCGGGCTGTCGACCGGGTCGGGGGTACCGAGGGAGATCGACAGGCCGGCGGTCGCGTCGGCCAGGCCGGCCTCCCCGCTCGGCGACCAGGCGTCGCCTCCCGGGTGGGCGCTGAACTCCTGTTCGATCGAGCCGCCGTCGTTCCAGGCGACGTAGTCGACCACCGCGCCGCCGGGGGCCAGCAGCCAGACGTCGTCGCCGGCCCAGCCGAGGCTGCCCCAGGTGTTGCCGGCGTCGACGAACTCGAGGGCCCCGGCCGGTGCGTGGGCGAAGGGGTCGAGGTCGAAGGTGTGGTCGTAGGAGAACCCGAACGGGGCGATCCGGTGGGTGTAGCTCGTGCGGTCGGGGTTGCCGATCCAGATCACGGCCTGCTGGCCCGGGGCCAGGATCGACCCTCCGCCGCGGTGGTCGGCACCGAGGGTGAGATCGACCGACATGTCGGCGACCACGCCCCAGAACGCTCCGCTGTCGCGGGTGCCGCCGGGCTGGTGATCGAGCACCCGGTAGCCGGTCAGGTCGACAGGTGCGTCGCCGATGTTGGTGATCTCGATGAACTCGTCCTGGGTGCCGTCGGCGATCAACCGTTCGGTGTCGGTCTGTTCGTAGAGCACCTCGGTGATCGCCAGGAGGCCGCCGACGGGCGCCGGCGCGGTGGTGGTCGTCGTCGGCTGGGTCGTGGTGGTCGTCGGCGCCGCGGTCGTCGGGGGCGGGGTGGTGGGCGCGGCGGTCGTCGAGGGCC
>JBPEXC010000350.1:0-2409 GCA_052032035.1 Acidimicrobiales bacterium
GCAACCTGATCCACCGAGATCGTGGGTGCGGTCAGAAGCGGGGAGGACGCTTGTCTCGCAGGGCGGCGACGCCTTCGCGGTACTCGGCGGTGCGCATCGCCTCGTCGAGCAGACGCTTCGAGTCGGCGACCGATGCAGCCGAGTCGTGGCGGTGCAGGTCGTGGGCGATCTGAGCCTTGGTGACCGAGACGGCGGTCGGGCCCGTCGTGGTGACGAGCAGGCGGGCGTAGTCGAGCGCCGCGGCCAGTGCTCCCTCGCCGTCGTCGGCAACGCCGTTCCACAGTCCCCACGACTCGGTGTCGGCCACGGTGACGATCCGCCCCGAGAGCAGCAGATCGTTCGCCCGGGTGACGCCGACGACACGGGGGAGGATCCAGCTCAGCCCGTACTCGGCCGGCAGGCCCAGCTTCGGTGCGGCGGTCGTGAATTTGGCGTTCGCCGCACCGAACCGGAGATCGCAGAACAACACGAGTGCCAAACCGACGCCAGCGACGGCGCCGTTGACGGCGGCGATGATCGGGGTCCGGAAGCCGAGCATCCAGGCGAAGTCGTCGTCGAACTCCGGCCGGACGCCGACGCCGGGCCGTGCCGGTTCGGCAGGGAGGCCGGTGTCGTAGCCGCCCTTGTCGGCGTGGCCGGCGAGGGCGTCGCTGTCGCCGCCGACGCAGAATGCCGGAGGCGTCCCGGTGACGACGACGACCCGCACGTCATCGTCGGCTTCGAGCTCGGCCATCGTCGCCCGGAACTCGGTGTGCATGCGGCCGGTCCAGGCGTTGTGGCGGTGCGGCCGGTGGAGCCACACGGTGGCGACGTGGTCGGAAATCTCGTGACGAACGGTGGGTGTCGACATGTGGCTGGGTGTGGGGGAGTGGGCGTCAGGCGGGCAGACGGAAGTCGTCGCCCCACAATGCTCGCAGAGCCGGCTCGGCCAGCTCGGGTCGGCAGATCAGCAGGTCGGGGAGCCACGGGTCGCGTTCGTTGTACACCAGTGGGCTGCCGTCGATCCGGCTCGTGAAGAACCCGGCTGCCCGGGCCACGGCGACGGGTGCGGCGGAGTCCCACTGGTACATGCCGCCGTCGTGCACGTAGAGATCGGCCTCGCCCAGCACGACCGCCATCGCCTTGGCGCCGGCCGACCCGAGTCGGACGGCGTCGGCTTCGAGCGCGTTCGCCACCAGCACGGCGGCGTACGGGGCCCGGTACCGCGACGTGATGATGCGAGGCTTGTCGCGGCCGGTGTCGGGCATCGGCGGCGCCGGGTCGGTCGCGAACACCAGCCCGGCGGCCGGGAGCGAGACGGCACCGGCGCCGAAGCGGCCGTGTTCCCACAGGGCGACGTGCACGGCCCAGTCGTGGCGGCCGGGCTCGCCGTACTCACGGGTGCCGTCGAGTGGGTCGATGATCCAGACGCGGTCGGCGCCGAACCGGCGTGGGTCTTCGCGTCCCTCCTCGTCGAGCACGGGATCGTCGGGGCGGAGCCGGCGCAGTTCGTCGGCGATGAAGCGGTGACCGAGCGCGTCGCCCGAGTCCATGACCTCCCAGTACGCGGCGCCCATCGAGAAGAGTTCGTCGCGGAGTTCGACCAGTCGGCGGCCCGTTTCGACCGCGAGACGGGTCGCGAGCTCGGCGTCGGTCTCGGTGGTCATGCCCGGCCCAGTATGTCGGCTCTGGACACGCGGGCCGCCCGATGCGAACATGTGTTCGTATGAACGGATCGACGGTCACCGTGGCGTCGGAGGGGTCGGCGTCGATCCTGCACGCCGACCTGGACTCGTTCTACGCCTCGGTCGAGCAACGCGACCGCCCCGAACTGCTCGGCAAGCCGGTGATCGTCGGTGGCGGCATCGTGCTCGCCGCCAGCTACGAGGCCAAGCGCCGTGGGGTCTACACGCCGATGCCCGAACACCGGGCCCGGCGGCTCTGCCCCGACGCGATCGTGGTGCCGCCGCGCTTCGACGCCTACACCGAGGCGAGCCGGCGGGTGTTCGAGATCTTCGACGACACCACGCCGCTGGTCGAGGGCATGTCGATCGACGAGGCGTTCCTCGACGTGCGGGGACTGCTGCGCACCGCCGGCACCCCGGCCGAGATCGCCGCCCGGCTACGTCAGCGCGTGGCAGCCGAGGTCGGGTTGCCGATCACGGTCGGCGTCGCTCGCACCAAGTTCCTGGCCAAGGTGGCGAGTGGCGTCGCCAAGCCCGATGGGTTGCTCGTCGTCGACCCGGCCCGCGAAACCGAGTTCCTCCATCCGCTGCCCGTCGGCAAGCTGTGGGGCGTCGGGCCGATCACCGAGCGCAAGCTCAACGACCGCGGGTTGGTCACGGTCGCCGACGTCGCCGCCGTGGCCGAGGAGCACCTCGTGGCGATGGTCGGCGCTGCGGCGGGCCGCCATCTGCACGCCCTGGCGAA
>JBPEXC010000351.1:0-5115 GCA_052032035.1 Acidimicrobiales bacterium
ATCACAGGATTCGCCGGACTCAGCGGACGAGACGTGCACCGACGGACGAACCGGACATGGGACCCCCGGGAATCCGCACGATTCGGACGAGCCCACACCGAACGGACGGTCTGCGCAGTACAGCGCCACCCCCCTCGTGTTGCCCGAGCTGCTCGACACCTTCGGGATCGGCCGTGGGCTCGTCGGCGTGGTGTCCGGCGTGCAGCTCGCCGGCTTCGTCCTCTCCTCGTTCCTGTCTCCCCGGGTCGCCCGGCCCTCGGCGGCCGCGTTCGTGCTCGCCCTCGTCGTCCTGGCCGCCGCCAACGCCACCGGCGCCGCCGTCGACGAGTTCTGGACCTTCGTCGCCACCCGCGCGGTGGCCGGTGTCGCCCTCGGGGTGCTCACCTGGCTGGCCTGGGAGTCGGTGTTCGGCGACGCCGGTCGCATGGGCGACATCGCCGTCGTCGGCCCGATCGCCGGCGTGGTGGCGGCCCCGGTCTTCGGCGTGGTCCTCAGCGTGGGTGGCTACCGCTGGCTCTATGCACTCCTCGCCGTCGTCGGCCTGCTGCCGGCCCTGCGTCCGCCGCGCTTCCCCGGCGGCAGCGCGGAGCGGCCCGAGCGCCGACGGGGCGGGGCCCCGGCCGCCTACGCCGTCGTCGCCGCCCTCGGCTTGTTGACGATGGGCGGGTCGGCGGTGTTCATCTACAGCGGCGTGATCGGGGTCGAACGAGCCGGATTGTCGGCGGCTGCCCTGTCGGCGGTCTACGCCGCGAACGCCGCCGCCGGGATCCCGTCCGCCCGCTGGCGAGGCCGACGCCCGGCCGCGGGTCTGTGGTTGGCGATCACCGGCGGCCTGGCGTGGGCGGTCGCCACCGCACCGGCGTCGTGGGTGCTGGTGGCCGCCCTGGTGGCATGGGGGTTCACCTTCTGGGTGGGCGTGCCGGCGACCTACTCGCTCCTGAGCGCCCGCTCCCGGTTCCCGGCCGAACGGGCCGGCGACGCCCAGGCGGTCATGGCCGCCGGCCGGATCGTCGGCCCGTTGCTCGGCGGCGCCCTCGTGGCCAGCGGGTCGTTCACCGTGCTCGGGCTCGTCGGGGGCGGGTTGATGGTCGCCGCCGGCGTCATCGTGCTCGTCGTCGAGTACGGGGTGGGCGCGCCCGGCACCTGAGCCGGGCGGCTCGTCGACGGTCGCCGCCCGATCGCTGTCACACCGCCTTCGTAGTGTCCGGAGGAGTTCGTTCCCCCGGCCCGAGGAGGTCCCCCGATGAAGGTCCTGATCGCCACCACCCGCACCCAGGGCGCCCGCCCCGCCGACTACGCATGGGCCCTCGACGGCGAGCTCGTCTACCCGCCGGCGGTCGACTGCGGCGCTCCCGACTGTGGGTGCGGGCGCAGCTTCGTCGGCATGGCGAGTGCCTGTTCGACCACCACGGCGATGGTCGTCGACCGTCCCGACATCGACGAGGCCGACCTCTCGATCGCCCTCGTCGACGCGCTCCACCGGCAGGGTTGGCTCGACGATGGGTGGACGGCCGCCAACGAAACGATCGTCGACACCATCTGGGATCGCATGATCGCAGCAGCCGAACGGTTCGAGGAAGGAACCGTGCTCGAACGACGCGGCGACGCGCTCGTCGAGCGCTCGGTCGACGCCGCCGGCGCCGGCCGGTCGGTCAGCTGCTGAACGCCTCGGCGTGGGCGACGCGGAGCTCCTTCTTCTGCACCTTCGCCATCGCGTTGCGGGGCAGGGCGTCGACGAAGAGATAGCGCTTCGGGTGCTTGAACCGTGCGAGTGCCGCCGCACACGCGGCTTCGAGGGCGGGCTGCACCGTCTCGGCCGACGCGCCCGCCTCGAGCGCGACGACGGCGATCACGCCCTCGCCGAAGTCGGGGTGGGGCACCCCCACGACCGCGCTCTCGTCGACCCCGGCCACGGCGTCGAGCACGAGCTCGATCTCCTTCGGGTAGACGTTGTAGCCACCCGAGATGATCATGTCGCTGGCCCGACCGTCGAGGGTCAGGCGACCGGTCTCGTCGAGCAGGCCGACGTCGCCGGTGCGGAACCAGCCATCGGAGGTGAGTGTCTCGGCCGTCTTGTCGGGCTGGCGCCAGTAGCCGCCGAAGGGCACCGGCAGCGTCACCTCGACCGAGCCGGACACGCCCGGGGCGACCACGACGCCGTCAGCGTCGACCACCCGCACCTGGTGTCCGGGCAGGGCGTGGCCGACCGTGCCGGCCACCTGCCCGCCGGGCCCGAGCCGGTTGGAGGTGAGGATGCCGGTCTCGGTCATCCCGTAGCGCTCGACGATGTGGCGGCCGGTGCGAGCGGTGAACTCGGCGTGGGTCTGCTCGGTCATCGGCGCCGACCCGGAGGTGAAGAGCCGGAGCGACGCGCAGTGGCCGGCGCCGAACCGTTCGTCGGCCAGGAGGCGCACGTAGTGCGTCGGCACCCCCATCAGCACGGTCGACGCGCCGAGTTGGACGAGCACGTCGTCGACGTCGAAGCGCGCCCGGAACCGCACCCGCGCCCCCTCCAGCATCAGCGGGAAGATGGCGACGAAGAGCCCGTGCACGTGGAAGATCGGCAGGGTGTGACACACCGCGTCGTCGGCCGTGATCTCCCAGGTGTCGCGCAGCGCCTCGGCGTTGGCCAGCAGCCCGGCGTGGGTGAGCACGGCGCCCTTGGAGCGGCCCGTGGTGCCCGAGGTGTAGAGCATGGCGGCGGCGTCGAGCGGATCCCGGTCGACGGCGTCGGCGTCCGTGGGCTCGGCCGAGTCGGCTGCGGCGGCGATCGTGCCACCGCCGTCGGCATCGAGGGTGACGATCGTGACGTCGCCGAGGACAGCGGCGAGGTCGTCGACCCGCTCGGTGCCACACACGACCAGCGACGCATCGGCGTCGTCGACGAAGTAGCCGACCTCGGCCGGGGTGTAGGCGGTGTTGAGCGGCACGAACACCAGGCCGGCGCGCACGCTGGCCAGGATCAGGGCGAGGGCGTCGGCCGACTTGTCGACCTGGATCACCAACCGGTCGCCCACCACGAGGCCGAGGCCCCCGCCGTCGCTCGGTCCGGTGAGCACGGCGGCGAAGCGCCGGACCCGGTCGTCGAACTCCCCGTAGGTGAGGCCGGGCCCGTCGGTCGTCCTCGCCGGCGAGAGGTCGAGGAACGGGCGGTCGAGGTCGGCGGGCAGGAGGGCGGTGTGGAGGTTCACGGGGGCTGGGTCACTTCGTTCGATGGCGCGATCGGTTGGTCGTGCGCTCGGTCGGTAGCGCGCTCGGTCGGGCGCGTCAGATCCGTTCGAGTGTGCCCCCGTCGAAGAGGGGAGTGACGCCGAAGCGTTCGGTGTCGCGTCGCAGACCCTCGAGGTCGACCGGCGCCGGGTCGTCGGCGGCGGCGAACACCGCCGCGAGCTTGGTGGCGTCGCTGGTGGAATTCAGGAACAGGTCGGGCTCGTCGAGCACGAAGGCGACCGCGCGAGCGATGGCATCGACGTCGTCGAGCGGCTCGTACCAGGAGAAGCGGCGTCCCTCGTACCCCTCGGGCCAGCGGCCGCGTGCGATCGACTTGATCGTCTGCACCGCCACGTCACGGGCCCCACACACCGCCCGCAGTTCCTCGACGTCGGCCCGGTACGCCGGATTGTCGAGCATGGCGAGGTTGTAGGGGAAGAGCACCGAGTCGTAGTCGAACGCCTCCAGGCTCCGCAGGTGCATGCCCGGGATCCGCACCCCGTGGCCGGTGACGCCGATGAAGCGCACCAACCCTTCGTCGCGGGCGGCGACGAGGGCCTCCAGCGCGCCGCCGGGGCCGTGGGCGACCTCCCACTCGTCGGGCTCGACCAGGTTGTGGAGCTGGATCAGGTCGACCTGGTCGACCCCCATCCGGGCCAGCGACGCCTCGAGCTGGGCTCGCGCCGCCCCGGCGGTGCGCTCGCCGGTCTTGGTGGCGAGGAAGACCTCGTCGCGATGGTCGGTCAGGAACGGTGCGAGCCGGAGCTCGGAGTCGCCGTAGCCGGCAGCGGTGTCGAGGTGGTTGACGCCGGCAGCCCGGACCTGGGCGAGGGTGGCGTCGGCTCGGTCCTGGCGCATCGCCCCGAGGGCGGCGGCCCCGAAGATCACGCGGGAGCTCTCGTGGCCGGTGCGGCCGAAGGGTACGGTCTCGATCACCCGGCCGAACCTAGTCGCGCCGGCCGCAGTCGACCCGAGGCAAGCCCATGACCAGCGAACGATCGGTGATGCTCGTGACCGGCGCCAGCCGGGGGATCGGCGCCGCCACGGCCACCTTGGCGGCGGCCCGCGGCTGGGACGTCGTGGTCAACTACGCCACCAACGCCGGCGCGGCCGACGCCGTCGTGGCCGACTGCGAGGCGGTCGGCGCTCGCGCGATCGCGGCACAGGCCGACGTCGGCGACGAGGCGCAGGTGGTGGCCCTGTTCGCGGCGGCAGCCGAGCTGGGGCCGCTGGCCTGCCTGGTCAACAACGCCGGCATCCTCCACCCCCAGTCGACGCTGGCGGAGTTCAGCGTCGAGCGGCTCGCGGAGGTGACCCGAGTCAACGTGATCGGCGCCACCCTCTGCGCCCGCGAAGCGGTGCGGGCGATGTCGACCGAGCGGGGCGGTGGGGGCGGCACGATCGTCAACGTGTCGTCGGCCGCCGCCTACCTCGGCTCGCCGAACGAGTACATCGACTACGCCGCCACCAAGGGCGCGCTCGACACCCTCACCGTGGGACTGGCCAAGGAGGTCGCCCGCCAGGGGATCCGGGTGAACGCGGTGCGACCCGGCCTGATCGAGACCGAGATCCACGCCTCGGGCGGGATGCCGGACCGGGTCGAGCGGCTGGCCCACCTGATCCCGATGGGACGCGGCGGGCGGCCCGAGGAGGTGGCCGAGACGATCCTGTTCCTGGCGTCGCCGGCGTCGTCCTATGTCACCGGTGCCCTGCTCGACGTGAGCGGCGGCAGATGATCGTCACCCTCGGCGATGTGGTCGAGGATGTCGTGGTCCGTCTCGACGGCCCGCTCGCCCACGGCACCGACACGCCGTCGGTGATTCTCCGACGACGCGGCGGCAGCGCCGCCAACACCGCCGCGATGGTGGCGGCGCTGGGGCGACCCGTCCGCTTCGTCGGGGTGGT
>JBPEXC010000352.1:0-4026 GCA_052032035.1 Acidimicrobiales bacterium
CGACGGTTGCTCGGTTGGGGGATTCGTCTGCGGAGATCGGGCAGGTGATCGAGGTGATCACGTCGATTGCGGAGCAGACGAATTTGTTGGCGTTGAATGCGACGATCGAGGCGGCTCGTGCTGGTGAGGCGGGGAAGGGGTTTGCGGTTGTTGCGAACGAGGTGAAGGAGTTGGCGAAGCAGACGTCTGCGGCGACGGAGCAGATCTCGGAGCGGATCGCCGGTATCCAGGGCGACACCACCCGCTCGGTCGAGGCGATCGCCGCCATCGGCGACACGATCATGCGGATCTCCGACATCCAGGCCAACGTGGCCGCTGCGGTCGAGGAACAGCAGGTGGTCACCGAACAGATCGGGCTCACCGTGCAGATGGCGTCGGAGGAGCTCAGCGAACTCTCCGCCCAGTCCGAGGGTGTCCGGGCCAACGCCACGTCGGTCCACGAGATCGCCGAACGGAACCGCGCTCGGGCGCTCGCCCTCGGCGACCTCCACACCTCCCTCCAGCGCCAGCTCGGCGCCGGTCGTCGAGGTCAGTCGACCGGCGGTCGTCCCCCGGCCGGCGACACGTCGACCGACACCACGTCGAACCCGGCGGCCTCCTTCGTGGCGGCGTCGAGCGTCTGACCGCACACCGGCACCGGGAATGCCTCGGTGCAGCGCAGCTGCACGGTGACCACCGCGCCGTCCTCACGGGTCAGCGTCACCACCGGCTCGTCCTCGTCGCCCCCGACGGTCGCGGTACGGGCCAGGCCCCACCATCCCCACCCGAGGGCACTCAGTGCCGCCACGTCGGCCCGCTGGGCCACGGGATCGACAAGACCCAGCCAGCCCCGCACGTGGCGCTCCATCTCGGCCGGGTGAGCCGTCCGCCCAGCCAGGGCCCGCACGTGCCCGGCGTCGACGTGAGCGACCCCGATCCCGGCGGGGAACAGCAGGGCCGTCGGCGCGAAGCGATGCCCGCCGAGATGGCTGGCCCGCAGCACGCGCATCGGTCGGCCCCAGTCGGTCTCGCCGGCAGTCTCGCCGGCAGTCTCCCCGTTGATGCCGCTGTCGCCGGCGAGGTCGAGCGCCAGGCGGGTGCCGGCCGAGCCGCAGCAACGATCCCGAGTGCCATGCGCACAGACCAACACCTCGATCGGCGGGTCGTCGTCCGGCCGCAGGGCGCCCAGGTCGCCCGCTCGGATCGCGGCGACCGCCGTCGCCAGATCGACGGGGGCGGCCTGCCCGGTCCAGCGCGAGAACGTGGCCGACCCGGCCGACCGGGCGTGCACCACGAGCTCGACGCCGTCGGCGACGGTGGGTGCGCCGTCGTCGAACGCGGGCGTCACCCCGACCAGTCGGGTCCGGCCCACCGGGAGCGGGCCGTCGACATCGGCCAGACCGGCCAGGAGCGGATGGTCGGCGATGTCGGCCGGCCACGGCAGCGGCAGGGTGACGAGCAGGTAGCGGTCGGCCCCGCCCGCCGAACCGCCCGGATGCTCGCCCAACAGCCGGGTCTGGGTGGTGCAGCGGAGGTCGACGGTCGTCATCTCGGTCCGTTCGGGATCAGTCGCGGATCTGGGAGCGGAGCGAGTCCATCCACGCCGCAGCGTCGCTCCACGCGTCGGTGGCGGCCTCGCGCTGCGCGCTCGACCCGTTGCCGGCTCGCGGGTAGCTGCCGAGGAACTTCACCTCGGCGTGCTTGGCCTGGATGTTGCGCAGGCAGTTGGCCATGATGTCGTCCGCGATGTGACCCTCGACGTCGACCATGAAGCAGTAGTTGCCGAGCGTGGTGCGGTTGGGGCGCGACGTGAGCTTGGTCAGGTTGAGGTTGCGGGCCGAGAACTCGTGCAGGATCGACACCAACGAACCGGGGTGGTCGTCGCGCTGGAAGAGCACCAGCGTCGTCTTGTCGTGCCCGGTCGGGGCCGGCACGCCCTCGGGGGCCACCAGCAGGAACCGCGTCTGGTTGCCGTTGATGTCGGCGATGTCGGAGGCGAGCACGTCGAGGCCGTAGCGCTCGCCGGCGAGGGGCGGGCCGAGGGCGGCGACGCCCGGCTCCTTCGCCGCTCGGGCCGCGGCCGCCGCGGTCGAGTTGGCCGGCTCGACGTCGACGCCGGGCAGCTTGGCGTTGAGGAAGCTGCGGCACTGGGCGTTGGCCACGGGATGGGAGTGGACGAGGGTGATGTCGTCGAGCGTCGTGCCCGGGGCCGCCATCAGGTTCATCACGATGTCGAGCACCACCTCCCGCTGGATCAGCAGGTTGGTGTCGAAGGCGAGGGTGTCGAGGGTGACGTTGACCGTGCCCTCGATCGCGTTCTCGATCGCCGCGAACCCGAGATCGACCTCGCCGTCCTGGGTGGCGTTGAGCACGTCGACGAAGGTGCGCATCGGGAGCAGCTCCTCGTCGCGCAGGTCGGGCTGGGTCCGGAGCGCCTGCTCGGTGAAGGTTCCCTCCGGGCCGAGGTAGGCGATGCGGCGGGTGGCGGCCCCGCCTGAGGTCGTGTCACTCACACGGTTCAGCCTATTGTCCGACCATGGAAGGTCGTCTCTATTTCCGTCAGCTCCTCTCCGGCCGCGACTTCGCCGCCACCGATCGGGTGGCGCAGCAGATGGTGAACTTCTGCTACCTGATCTGCGATCGGAAGACCGGTGAGGCCGTCGTGGTCGACCCCGCCTACGACACCGACGGCATCCTCGACGTGCTCGAGGCCGACGGCATGACCTGCACCGGCGTGCTCGGCACCCACTATCACGCCGACCACGTGGGCGGCTCGATGATGGGCTACGACATCGGCGGCATCGCCCAGCTGCTCGAGCGGGTCGACGTGCCGATCCATCTCCAGGCCCCCGAGGTCGACTACGTCACGAAGGTCACCGGCGTCACGGGCGACTCGCTCGTCGCCCACGCCTCGGGCGACGTGGTCACCGTGGGCGAGGTCGACATCGAGCTGATCCACACCCCGGGCCACACCCCGGGCAGCCAGTGCTTCCTGGTCGACGGCGCCCTCGTCGCCGGCGACACCCTGTTCCTCGACGGCTGCGGCCGCACCGACCTGCCCGGCGGCGACCCCGAGGAGCTCTACCGCTCCCTCCACGATCGACTCGGCAAGGTGCCCGACGACGCCGTGCTCTTCCCCGGCCACCTCTATTCACCCGAGCCGTCGCGCTCGATGGGGGAGACCCGCCAGATGAACGTGGTGTTCAAGCCCAAGAGCCTCGAACAGTGGCTCATGATGTTCGGCCACTGAGGCGTCGCGACGTCACCTCGGGGTTGCGGTCGTCCTGACCTCGGACAACAGCAGCGCGTATCGCTCATGTCCCGGCGCGGTCCGCCGATGGGAGGCGGCACTGATCAGCGCCGTCTGATCGGCCAGTCCGAGCGGGAGACGAGGTTGTCCGAGATCGACCAGCACCACGAGATCGAAGCGCTCCGTGAACAGCTCGCCGAATTCGAGGCGACGTTCGCGGCCGCGGCGCCACGTCTCGCGGCCTTCAAACGACTCGAGGAGATCGCCGCGGGCAAGCGCACCAGCCCCGAGGCGGTGGCCGCCGAGGCCGCCATCGAGGTGCTCGAGCGCGACAAGGCCGCCCTCGACGGCGAGATCTCCGAGGCCGAACAGCGACGCGACGCCGCTCGCCGCGAACTGGCCGCAGCCCTCGCCGAGCACGAGACCCAGCGGGTCGAGCACGAGTCGCTCGTCGAGCGGCACGGCGAGGTCGTCACCGAGCTGACCGAACTGCTCGGCGAGATGGAATCGATCCGCGCCGACGCCGTGCGCCTCGTCGGCGAACGTGAACAGCTCGGCCAGGAACTCCAGTCGCTCCGCCACGAGTGCGAGGCGCTGCGAGCCGAGCGAGAGGTCGAGCTCGAGGCTCGCGACCGCGCCATCCACGAGCGCGAGGTCGCCGAGAACGAACGCGACACCCTGATCGCCGAGACCGTCGAAGCCGCTCGCGCCGCCGCGGAGGCCTCGCTCGCCGACCTCCCGGTGGGCCCCGCCGCCGAGCCTGCCGAGCCCGTCGTGCCCGCCGCCCTGGCCGGATC
>JBPEXC010000353.1:0-6061 GCA_052032035.1 Acidimicrobiales bacterium
CCGAGTTCCTCGGCTTGACCGTGCCCGGCACCGACCCGGCCGACGCGCCGTGGGACGAGTTCTGGCAGACGGTGAAGGGCAACGGTCCGGTGAGCCGGGAGCGGATGGAACGCCGAAAGGGCGCCCACGACGACGGCGCCTGGGTGCGCGAGGCGGCCGCCGCCCACGCGGCCAAGCAGGCCGCCCGAGCCGACCGGGCAGCTGCGTGATGGCCGGCCCGACCGATCACTCCTCCCCGGCCTACGAGGTCTTCGTCCGGGCCCGCCGCGGCACCAGCCACGTGCACGTCGGGACGGTGCACGCCCCCGACGCCGAACTCGCCGTGCAGAACGCTCGCGACCTCTACACCCGCCGCAGCGAGGGCGTCAGCCTGTGGGTCGTGCCCACGTCGGCGATCCTGGCCTCCCAGCCCGACGACGCCGAGGCCCTGTTCGACCCGGCCGCCGACAAGACCTACCGCCACGCCGAGCACCATCCGCTCCCCGCCGAAGTGGACCACATGTGAGCGGGAACCACTTCGCGGACCTGTTCACCTACCTCGTTCGCCACGGCGACCGTTCCCTGGTCCTCGCCCAGCGGTTGTCGCAGTGGCTCACCCGTGCCCATGAGCTCGAGGAGGAGATGGCGCTCGGCAACATCGCCCTCGACCTGCTCGGCCAGACCCGCACGCTCTTCACCTACGCCGGCGAGGTGGAGGGCCGTATCCCCGGCCGCACCGCCCGCTCCGAGGACGACCTCGCCTATCTGCGCAGCGACCGGGAGTTCACCAACCCGCTGCTGGTCGAGCTCGACAACGGCGACTTCGCCCGCACGATGGTGCGCCAGCTGTTCCACGACGTCTGGGCCGACGCCTTCTGGGATCTCTCCCGAGCGAGCAGCGACGCCACCCTCGCCGCGCTGGCGGGGAAGGCGCACAAGGAGACCGCCTACCACCTGCGCCACTCGCGGGGCTGGGTGGTGCGGCTCGGCGACGGTACCGACGAGAGCCACCGCCGCACCCAGGACGCCGTCGACCGGCTCTGGCGCTACACCGGCGAACTGTTCGAGACCGACGAGGTCGAGCACCGCCTGACCGCCGCCGGCGTCGCCCCCGACATGGCGGCGATCGAGGCTCGGTGGCGCGCTCGTATCGACGAGATCCTCGCCGAGGCCACCCTCGAGGTGCCCGAGCACGTGCCCGGCACCTACGCCACCGGCGGCCGGGCCGGCGTCCACACCGAGGACTTCTCCTACCTGATCGGCGAACTCCAGGTCGTCGCTCGGGCCCACCCAGGCGCCACCTGGTGAGCGACGACGTGGTCGTCGCCGACCAGCTCGTGCGCTCGGTCGAGGACCCCGAGCTGCCGCATGTCACGATCGGCGACCTCGGGATGGTGCGCTCGGTGACCGTCGACGGCGCCTCGGTCGCCGTCGTGCTCACCCCGACCTTCGTCGGCTGCCCGGCCACCGAACAGATCCGCGACGACGTGACCGCCACGCTCGTCGACGCCGGCTTCGAGCCCACCGTCGAATTCGCCCTCGCTCCGGCGTGGACGACCGACTGGATCACCCCAGAGGGTCGAGCCAAGTTGTCGGCCGCCGGCATCGCGCCGCCCTGTGGCGTGGGGGACCGTGATCTCGGCACCCTGCTCGACCTTCCGGTCGCCTGCCCCCGATGCGGGTCCCACCAGACCCGCCGCCAGTCCGACTTCGGCGCCACCGCCTGCAAAGCCCCCTACGTCTGCCACGCCTGCAAGGAGCCCTTCGAGTGGTTCAAACCCCTGTGATGGCCGAGTCGTCCGCGGGCTTTGTCGCGTGCACGGTGAGCGAGGTCCGGCCCGACACCGACGCCGTCGTGCTCACGCTCAGGCCGCCAGACGGCGTCGACCTGCCCTTCGTGCACGGCCAACACCTCGTGTTCCGCCGCGAGATCGACGGGGTCGAGATCCGCCGCAGCTACTCGCTGTGTTCACCGGCCGGCGGCCCGCTCCAGGTGGCGGTCCGGCTCGTGCCGGGCGGTGCGTTCTCGACGTGGGCCAACACCGAGCTCGCCGTCGGTGACACCGTCGACGTCCTGGCCCCGAGCGGGCGCTTCACCCACGACCTCGACCCGAGTGCGGCCCGACGCTACCTGCTGGTGGCCGGCGGGTCGGGTATCACGCCGATCCTGTCGATCGCAGCGACCGTGTTGGCGTCCGAACCCGAGGCGCAGGTGACCCTGCTGTACGTGAACTCCTCGACGGCGACGACGATGCTCCTCGACGAGGTCGAGGCGCTGCGCAACCAGTTCCTCGGCCGCTTCGACCTCTGGTACGCGTTCACCCGGGAGGCGACGGCGCTCGACCTGCTCGACGGCCGGCCCGACGCCGGACGGTTCGTGGCGCTGACCGAGCGAGGCATCCTGCCCGCGACGCCGGACCTGGTGTTCCTGTGCGGACCCGAGGGACTCGTCGAGGCGGCCACCGAGGGCCTCGCCCAGGCGGGCGTCGACCCGTCGGCGATCCACGCCGAGCTGTTCAGCGCGGGGGAGGGCCGGCTCGCCCGTCCGGCGCCGCGGGTGGTCGCCGGCGACGCCGAACCGGTGGCGACGGCATCGCTGCGCCTTCACGGCCGCACGACCGAGGTGCCCCTGTTCGAGGGCGACACCGTGCTCGAGGCCGCACAGCGGGTGCGACCCGACGTGCCCTATTCGTGTCGGGCCGGGGTGTGCTCGACGTGTCGGGCCCACCTGGACGTCGGCGAGGTCACGATGGACATCAGCCACGGCCTCGACCCCAGCGAGGTCGACGCCGGCTACGTCCTCACCTGTCGCGCCATCCCGACCACCCCCGAGGTCATCGTCGACTACGACGCCTGACCCCGAGCCTCCACTGAGGGTGGTCTACGATCGGGGCGTGCCGAGAGTCGAGGCGACGGTGGTGGTGGATGTTCCGGCGGAGGTGGCGTTCGCCGTCTCGCAGACCCAGGGCGAGATCCGCTACCGGTGGGACACCTTCGTCCGGTCCCAGGAACTGCTCGACGGTGCGACCGAGCCCGGTGCCGGCGTGCGGACCCGCACCGTGTCGAGGCACGGGTTGCGAATGGTCTCGGAATACACGAGCTTCCGGCCGCCCGGACAGGTCGGCATGAAGATGGTGACCGGTCCGCCCTTCTTCCGGACGTTCGGTGGCGGGTGGAGCTTCCGCTCCCTGGGTCCGGACCGGACCGAGGCGACCTGGCGCTACACGTTCGCCGTGCAGCCACGGTGGCTGGCACCGATCGCCGACCGCATCGGTGTCCGAGTGCTCGGGCGGGACATCCGACGCCGGATCGACGGCTACGCCCGAGGCTGCGCCGATCCGGTCGTCGTCGAGGCGGCCAAGCGCTCGCTGTCGCAAGCGGACTGACGAAGCGCAGCACCGGCCCGTCAGCTGGGAGCGATGACCGAGATGCCGTTGGCCGTCGCTGCGGCGGTTTGTCGGTCGTCGTAGGTGACGAACGCATGGAGATCATCGCCGAGATCCAGTGCTGCGCTCAGGTGGATCGCGTCGAGCGAGCGGAGCGCTACCGGTTCGACGAGGCCCGCGGCTCGGAAGACCGCCGGTGTGACCTCGGTGACGGTGACGGACTCCAGGAGCTGAACGGCGATTGGTGCCTGCTCGGGTGCGAGGCGACGTACGGCACGCACCAGCTCGGTTCGGGCGAGGTCGGACGTCACCGGCGAACGTTCTTTCGCGAGCAGCCAGCTCCGGAGCGCCGCAGACTCGGGCTCGGCGATGATCAGCTTCACCAGGGCCGACGTGTCGAGATAGGCCGCCACCTCAGAAGCGTTCTTCGGAACGCATTCGCTCGAGTTCCTCGGAGAGCGCGGGACCCACAGCGGGTGCCGGGAGTTCGCTGAGCTTGCGTCGAGGCGGCCGCGCCCGACCCGCTTCGATCAGCCCGTCGAGCCGCGATGTGGGAAGTGCCGTGAGTTGGGCGACTGGCCTGCCGCGATCCGTGATCGTCACGACTTCACCCCCTGCGGCCTCGGCGACGACGGCCGAGGCATTCTGCTTCAGGGCTCGGATGCCCACCTCGCTCATGTGCTTCAATGTAGCACTTCTACCTCTTCTTGGCCTTCGGCTTCGCTTCCTCGGCGATGCGGCGCTTCGTCGCCGCCCACGCGCAGATCGGGCAGGCGCTGAGGTCGTGGTTGCGAGCCGGGCAGTACTCCCGGCCGAAGAAGATGATCTGGAGGTGGCGGCGGTTCCAGGTGTCTTCGGGGAACACGGCCTTGAGGTCACGTTCGGTCTGTTCGACCGAGGTCGCCTTCGACAGCCCCCAACGGGCCGCGAGGCGATGGATGTGGGTGTCGACCGGGAAGGCCGGCACGTCGAAGGCCTGGGCCATCACCACGCTGGCGGTCTTGTGGCCGACGCCGGGCAGTGACTCCAGGAAGTCCCAGTCGGGCAGGATCTCACCGCCGGCGTCGACGATCATGTGGGCCGCCGCCGACAGGTTCTTCGCCTTCGTCGGGGCCAGGCCGACCTCCCGGATCAGCGCGTGGATCTCGTCGGGGTGGAGGGCCGCCATCTCCTCGGGCGTCGAGGCTGCCTCGAACAGTCCGACGGTGACCTCGTTGACCTTCTTGTCGGTCGTCTGGGCCGAGAGGGCGACGGCGACGAGCAGGGTGTAGGGATCGGTGTGGTCGAGGGGGATCGGCGGCTTCGGGTAGAGGTCGTCGAGGATCTCGCCGATCCGGTCCGCTTTCTCGGCTCGCTTCATGCCGACAAGCTACCGGTGCCCGGTGACAGTGGCGGGGCGATCGGCCTGGCCGAACTCAGTCCTTGGGGTCGGGGCTGAAGCCGTCGGGGATGACGAGGTCGTCGGGGGAGAGGTCGGCGATCGAGCTCTTGCCGATGCCCATGAGGGTGGAGTCGATGCCCATGCGCAACACGTCGAGCACGTTCTCCACGCCGGCCTGGCCGTTGGCCGCGAGGCCCCACAGGTAGGCCCGGCCGATCATCACGGCCTTCGCGCCGAGCGCCACCGCCTTCACCACGTCGCTGCCCCGGCGGATCCCGCCGTCCATCACCACCTCGACCTGATCACCGACCGCGGCCACCACCTCGGGCAGCACCCGGATCGGGGCCGGCGCACCGTCGAGGTTGTTGCCACCGTGGTTCGACACCGAGATCGCCGTCGCGCCGGCGTCGACGGCCCGGCGGGCCTCGTCGGCCCGACCGATGCCCTTCACCATGAACGGCCCGCCCCACGCCTCGCGCAACCACGCGATGTCGTCCCACGTCGCGGGCGGCGTGCCCATCCACGTGCCATACGCCTCGAAGAAGGTCGGCGTGTAGCCGTCGTCGGTGGCGAAGCTCGGCACGCCGAGCCCGGGCAGCTCGCCGGCCTTCACCCAGTCGCGCAGCCACGACGGGCTCGCCAGCGCCTCGGGAGCGTGCTTGAGCATCGCCACCAGGTCGAGCTTCTGCGGGATCGACGGGCTGCCCCAGTCGCGGCTGTGCACATAGGACCAGTCGAGGGTGACGATCAGGCCGGTCGCCCCGGCGGCCTTGGCCCGCTCGATGCGAGCGACGATCGAGTCGCGATCACCGGCCCAGTAGATCTGGAAGAACGTCTGCGGGTTGGCGGCGACGACGTCCTCGATCGGCTTCGACGCGAACGAGCTCAACCCCATCGCGATGCCGCGAGCCGCAGCCGCCCGGGCGACGGCCACCTCGCCGTCGGGGTGCACGGCCTGCACGCCGGTCGGCGAGATCAAGACCGGCATCGAGATCGGCTGGCCCATCACCTCGGTCGCCATCTGCCGTTCGGCCGGCTGCCCGGCCGTGATCGGCCGCAGACCGAGTTCCTCGAACGCGTCGAGGTTGTCATCCAGGCTGACACCGGCGTCGGCACCCGCGATCAAGGCCCCGTAGACCGACGACGGCAGTCGCTTGCGGGCCCGCTCCTGGGCGACCGCCACCGATTCGAACCACGGGTTGGCGAACGCCGCCTTGAGGTCGGCGACGAACTGCTCACGGGAGTCGGGCAGGAGGGTGTCGAGGTCGGGTACGAGCGGCATGGGAACTCCAGAGAGGTGGCAGGGAGGACTGGC
>JBPEXC010000354.1:0-6334 GCA_052032035.1 Acidimicrobiales bacterium
CGGCGACGATCCCGGGTTCCTGCTGGAGTCGGTGGAGCACGAGCGCTGGAGTCGGTTCAGCTTCGTCGGTCGCAACCCCCACGCCACCCTCGTCGTCCGCGGCGACGAGGTGACGCTGCGGGGTTCGCTGCCGACCGACGACGTCCCCCTCGACCGGGGCGGTCTCGCCGCCGTCGAGGCCCTGCTCGACACCTATCAGGCTCCGATCCTCGACGACCTCCCGCCGCTCACCGCAGGGGTGATCGGCTACCTCGGCTACGACGTCGTGCGTGAGATCGAGCACTTGCCGTCGCCCCCGACCGACGACGCCAACCTGCCCGATGCCATGCTCGACGTGATCGGCGAGATGGCGGTCTTCGACCACTGGCGCCAGCGGGTGACGATCATCGCCGTCGCCCTCCTCGGACCCGACGCCACCGACGACGAGATCGACGCCGCCTACGACGACGCGATCGGGCGCCTCGACGCGATCGCCCTCGACGGGGCCCGAGCGATCGAGGAGCCACTGCTCGAGCCGCCGTCGGGCGACCCGGAACTCCCGACCGTCTCGTCGTCGATGGCCGGGCGCTATCAGGACGCGGTCGAGGTGGCCAAGGAGTACATCCGGGCCGGCGACATCTTCCAGGTCGTGCTCTCGCAACGGTTCGACATCGAGGCGCCTGCCGACGAGCCCGAGGCCGACCCGGTCGATCTCTACCGGGTGCTGCGCCAGATCAACCCCAGCCCCTACATGTTCCTGCTCCGCCACCCCGAGGTGTCGCTGATCGGCTGCTCGCCCGAGCCGCTGGTGCAGGTGCGAGAGGGTCGGGTCACCTCCCGCCCGATCGCGGGGACCCGCTACCGGGGCCGCACGGCCGAACACGATCGACGCCTCGCCGCCGAGCTGGCCGAGGACCCCAAGGAGCGGGCCGAGCACGTGATGCTCGTCGATCTCGCCCGCAACGACCTCGGCCGGGTGGTCGAGTACGGCTCGCTCGAGGTCGCCGAGATGATGACGCTCGAGTACTACAGCCACGTGATGCACCTCACGTCCCAGGTCGAGGGCGATCTTCGGCCCGACATGTCGGTGATCGACGTCCTGCGGGCGACGATGCCGGCCGGCACCCTCTCGGGAGCGCCCAAGGTGCGAGCGATGCAGATCATCGACGAACTCGAGACCGTGCGCCGCGGCCCCTACGGCGGCGTGGTCGGCTACCTCAGCTTCAACGGCAACCTCGACACCGCCATCACGATCCGAACGCTGGTCTCGTTGCCGGACCGGCTCTCGGTCCAGGCCGGTGCCGGCGTCGTGGCCGACTCCGACCCTGCCCTCGAGGACCTCGAGTGCGCCAACAAGGCCAAGGCGCTGCTGAGCGCGATCGAACCCGCCCGAGCGATGAGCCGCACCCGGAGGTCGGCGTCATGACCACCCCGACCCTCGACCTCGCCGCCACCCTCGCAGCGCTCGACGCCGGCGGGCCCCTGGCCCTGTTCGACGAGCGCGACGTGGTGGTCGTGTCGGGCCCGGACGCCGTGTCGTACCTCCAAGGGCAGATCAGCCAGAACGTCGCGGCCCTCGCCGTCGGCGCATCGGCCGACTCGTTCGTGCTCGATCCCCAGGGCAAGGTCGACGGCTGGTTCCGCCTGACCCGTCTGGCCGACGACACGGTCGCCCTCGACACCGAAGCCGGGCTCGGCGAGCGCGTCGAGGCCCGCCTCCGCCGGTTCTGGCTTCGCGTCGACGCCACCCTCACCAGCGCGACCTGGCGGCGGCTGACCCTGGTCGGCGTCCAGGACGCGGCGGCGCCGGCCGACGGCTTCGTCGTGGCCGTCGACGGAGCGACCGAGGTGCTCGGACCCGAGTTGGCAGCGCCGGTCGCTGCGCCGGCCGAGGTGCCCGTCGGCGACCCGGCGGCCCTCGAGACGCTGCGCCTCCGGGCGGCGCGTCCCCGCATCGACCTCGACGCCACCGAGCGCACGATCCCCGCCGAGCTGGGCGTGGTCGACCAGAGCGCCGACTTCACCAAGGGCTGCTACGTCGGCCAGGAGCTCGTGGCCCGGGTCGACAGTCGAGGCAACAACACGCCTCGCCGGCTCGTCGTGTTCACCGCCGCTGCGTCGGTCCCGGCCGGTGCGACGGTGACGACGGCGGTCGGTGACGAGGCCGGCACCGTCACCAGCGTGGCCCCCGAGGCCGACGGCGTGCGCCTCTTCGCCTCGATCAAGCGGGGCGTGGATCCCGTCGACGGTCTCACCGCCGACGGCGTCGCCCTCACCCCGGCCGGCTGACGCTCGGGAACGTGACCGTGAACGCCGTGCCGCCGGTCGCGGGGGCGTCGACCTCGACCGTGCCGCCCATCGCCGTCACGAGTTCGCGCACGATCGCCAGGCCCAGGCCGCTCGACTGTTCGGCCCGGCGGGGCGCCCGCTGGGTGACGTAGAGCCGCTCGAACACGTGGGGCAGGTCGTCGGTCGGGATCCCGGGTCCGTCGTCGGCGACCGTCAACACCGCCGACCCGTCCGACCGTCGGACCCCGACCGTCACTCGACCGGCCGCGTACTTGAGGGCGTTGTCGAGCAGGTTGCCGACCACCTGGCCGAGCCGGTCGCGGTCGCCGTCGACGACGACGTCGTCGGTCGTGGTGTCGAGGACGAGGGCGATCCGGTCGGTGTCGGCCACCGCCGCGTGGGCCGTCACCGCCTCCTCCGCCACCGACGTGAGGTCGACCGGCGCCCGATCGATCGGGAACTGGCGGCTGTCGAGCCGCGCCAGGTCGAGGAGGTCCCGGATCAGGCGATCGAGCCGGCCGGCCTGGCGTTCGATCACCGCAGCGGCCGAGGCGACGCCGTCAGTCCCCGACACCGAGCCGTCCCGGAGCGCCTCGGCGTAGCCGCGGATCGCCGTCATCGGCGTCCGCAGGTCGTGGGAGACCGACAACAGGAACTGTTGCTCGAGCGATCGTGAGCGTTCCAGGTCGGCGGCCATCTGGTTGACCGAGTGGGCGAGGCGGGCGATCTCGTCGTCGCCGTGGTCGTCGAGGGCGACCCGGGCGCCGAGCTCGCCGGCGGCGAGCCGCTGGGTGGTGGCCTCGATGGAACGAAGGGGTCGGGCCAGCCGTCGGGCCAGGACGGCGGCGGCGACCGCAGCCAGGGCCAGCACCCCGAGCCCGGCCAGCAGGAACCAGCGGCGGACCTCGGCGGTCAGGGGTGCCACGGTGTCGCCGAGCACCACGACGGTGCGCTGGTCGGCGAAGCGTGGTCCGGTGATCTCGATCGCCTGGACGGCGACCACCCGGCGCCGCTGATCGACGAAGACGGCCTCGCCCTGGTCGACGAGCTCGACCTGGGCCGGCTCGAGGTCGAGGGCGTAGGAGTCGGGCAGGCCGGCCACGGGGGACAGCGTGCCGTCGTCCGACACGGTGGCGAAGCCCAGCTCCTCCACCTCGAACGCCCGGGCGAACCGCTGCACCGACGCCGGGGTGCGGCCCCGCACCACGATCGAGCCGCCGGTGAGGTCCTCGAACGCGCCGACCTGATCGGCGAGCAGCGCCCGGGCGTCATCGCGAGCCCCGACAGCAGCGATCGACCAGACCCCGACCCCGACGAGGGCGACCGACGCAAGGGCGACGGCCATCAACACGACGGTCAGCTGTCGCTGCAGCGAGCCGCGCATCAGCCCAGCCGATAGCCGACGCCCCGCACGGTCGCGAGGGGGAGGGCGTCGCCGAGCTTGCGGCGCAGTTGGGCCACGTGGACGTCGACGGTGCGGGTGTCGCCCACCCAGTCGTCGCCCCAGGCGCCGTTCAGGAGCTGGTCGCGGCTCAGCGCCTGCCCGCGGTGGTGGGCGAGGTGGACGAGGAGGGCGAGCTCCTGGGCGGCGAGGGCGATCGGTGCACCGTCGAGGGTCACCTCGTGACGGACGGCGTCGATCACCAGGGCGTCGAAGGCGACCACGCCGTCGGGCTCGTCGCGCGGCGCCCCGCGTCGCAGGATCGCCTTGGCTCGCACCAGCACCTCTCGCGGGGAGAACGGCTTGGTGACGTAGTCGTCGGCGCCCAACTCGAGACCGAGGATGCGATCGATCTCGTCGTCGCGGGCGGTGAGGAACAGGATCGGCACGTCGCTGAACGCCCGCAGTCGACGACAGACCTCGAAGCCGTCGACGTCGCCGGGCAGGCCGACGTCGAGGATCACGAAGTCGGGCCGCCGGGCGCGCACGATCTCGTCGACGCCGTGGCCGTCGGGGCACAGGTGGACCGTCCAACCGTCGTTGCGGAAGTAGAGGGCCAACAGATCGGCGATGTCGGGCTCGTCCTCGACGACGACCAGGGAGCGCACACCTCGACCCTAGGCAACGATTGTGAGCAGATGGTGAAGACCGGCGTGGCCCGCCGCCCGGCCCGACCGCCGTTTGGTGGAGCGCGTCGACCGGCCGCTAGGTTCGGCGGCCATGTCCAAGGTTTCCATCGTCGCCAAGTTGACCGCTGCCGAAGGCAAGCACGAAGAGCTCGAGGCCGCCCTGGCGTCCCTCATCGAGGCCGCCAACTCCGAGGCCGGGCTCGAGGTGTACGCCGTGAGCGCCGACACCAAGGATCCCGACACCTACTGGTTCTTCGAGCTCTACACCGACGCCGCCGCCCTCGAGGTGCACGGCAAGGGCGAGGAGATGCAGGCCGCGATGGGCGCCCTCGGTGGTCTGCTCGGCGGCCGGCCCGAGGTGCACGTGGCGCGCCCGGTCGCCGCCAAGGGGTTGGACCTCTGACCACCTACCTCGACAAGATCCTCGCCGCCCACCGAGCGGCGGCGGCCGACGACGATCGATCGGTCGATCAGCTCGTCGCCGAGGTCGAGCGGCGGTCCGCCGCCGGCGACCTCGAGCCGTGTCGCGGCTTCGCCGCTGCGCTGCGGGCCACCGACGGCCTCGGCGTGATCAGCGAGATCAAGCGGCGTTCCCCGTCGAAGGGCGACCTCAACCCGGGGCTCGATCCGGGTGAGTGGGCCGTGGCCTACCAGAGCGGTGGTGCGTCGTGCCTGTCGGTGCTCACCGACGTCGACCACTTCGGCGGCTCGCCGGCCGACCTGATGGCGGCCCGGGCGGCCGTGACGCTCCCCGTGCTCCGCAAGGACTTCACGGTGACCGCCAACGACGTCGTCGACGCCCGCCTGATGGGCGCCGACTGCGTGCTGTTGATCGTGGCCGCGCTCGACGACGCCGAGTTGCGCGACTTCTCGGCCCTCGCCGCCGACATCGGCATCGATGCCCTCGTCGAGACCCACGACGAGGCCGAGGTCGAACGAGCGCTGGCCGCCGGCGCCACGCTGATCGGCGTGAACCAGCGCGACCTGGTCACCTTCCAGGTCGACACCGACCGGGCGGTCCGGGTGCTCGACGTGCTGCCCGACGACGCGGTGAAGGTTGCCGAGTCGGGGGTCGGCGGGCCCGACGACGCCCGGCGGCTCCGTGAAGCCGGCTACGACGCCGTGTTGGTCGGCGAGTCGCTGGTGCGCTCCGGGGACCCGGCGGCCGCCGTGCGAGCCCTGCGAGCGGTCTAGAAATCCGGCGAGGACCGGCTTCGCGAGCCAGTAGCGTCTGAGGCGTGTTCGAGCCCGACCAGCGATTCGTCAAGATCTGTGGCATCACCACCGTCGACGACGCACTGCTGGCCGCCGGGCTCGGCGCCGACGCCGTCGGACTGATCTTCGCCGCCTCGTCGCGGCGGGTGACCGCCGGCCAGGCTCGCGACATCGTGCGGCGCCTCCCGCCCGGCATCATCTCGGTCGGCGTGTTCCGCAACGAACGTCGCGAACGCGTCGTCGAGATCGCCGACCAGCTGGGCCTGCGGGCCGTACAGCTCCACGGCCACGAGAGCGGCGACGACACCGCCTGGGTGGCAGAGCGGGTGCCCAACGTCTTCAAGGCGTTCGCAGCCGGCGACCCAGCCCTGGGTCGCTTCGACGACTACCGACCGGCCCGTGCCCTGATCGACTCGCCCGAGCCCGGCAGCGGGAAGCCCTTCGACTGGCATCGACTGGCCGCCGACCGACCGAGCTTCCCGTTCGTGCTCGCCGGCGGGCTGCGGCCCGGCAACGTCGCCGAGGCGATCGAGCTGTTGCAGCCGTGGGGCGTCGACGTCGCCAGCGGGGTCGAGGCCCGTCCAGGCGTGAAAGACCCCGTCGCGCTGCGCACGTTCATCCAGGCAGCCCGGGCCACGCCGCTGGTCGCCCCGGCCGCCCCCGACCCGACGAGCGCCGCCTCGTCCGAGGGAGAATCCCCAGCATGGTGATGACCGATCCTGACAGCACCGGCCGCTTCGGGCGGTTCGGTGGCCGCTTCGTTCCCGAGACCCTGGTCCCG
>JBPEXC010000355.1:0-5728 GCA_052032035.1 Acidimicrobiales bacterium
CTTCGCTCGGCGCTGCGCTCGCAGCCCCGGCGCGAACCGACATCGTGTGCGCCCTGCTCGCCGGCACGGCCCACACGACCTCCGAGCTGGCGCGTCACGTCGGCGTCGCCGTCTCCACGGCCAGCGAACACGTCGGGGTCTTGGTCGATGCGGGGCTGGTCGAGACCGTGCCGCAGGGACGCCATCGCTATCACCGGCTGGCCGGGCCGGAGGTCGCCGCGGCGATCGAGGCCATCGTCGCCACCCCCTCGGCGCTCCTCGCACCCCTCCCGACCGTGCCGGCGAAGCTGCGAGCGTGCCGGTCCTGCTACGACCACCTCGCCGGCCGACTCGGCGTGGGTGTGCGCGATGGCCTGCACGAGCGGGGGTGGGTCGTCGACGACGCCCTCACCGACGAGGGTCGGCGGGGCCTGACGGCCGTCGGCGTCGACCTCGCTCGGGGCGAGACCCGTCGACCACTCGTGCGGCCGTGCCTCGACTGGTCCGAGCGCCGCCACCATCTGGCCGGACTGGTTCCGGCTCGGATCCTCGACCACGCCGTCGCCGCCGGTTGGCTACGGCGTGACCCAGCCCAACCGCGCCACCTCCGTCTGACCCCGGCGGGCACCGTCGGGTTCGCCGACGCCTACGGGGTCGTCGCCGAACGGCCCCGCCACCAGCTCGACCGAAACCCGCCGGAGGCTCGCGCCGGCGCCGACCAGGATGCACCCCATGACCTCCCCCGCCCCCGCTGACCTCCGGCGCCGCTTCGCCGGGCTGCACACCGCCGGCGGCTTCGTGCTGCCCAATGCCTGGGATCGCGGCACACTCCGGCTCTTCGCCGAGCGGGGCTTCCCGGCGGTGGCGACGACCAGCGCCGGCTACGGCCGTTCGATCGGCAAGGACGACCAGGAGGTCACCCGCGACGAGCTGTTGACCCACGTCGCCGATCTGTGTGCGGTGGCCACCGTCCCGGTCAACGTCGACTCCGAGCGCTTGTTCCCCGACCATCCGGGCGGCATCACCGCCACGGTCGACGCCCTGGCCGACGCCGGAGCCGCGGGCGTCTCGATCGAGGACTACGACCCGGCCGGCGGCGCGATCGTCGAGATCGAGGCCGCAGTGCGCGACGTCGCGGAGGCCGCCGAGGCCTGCGCCCGTCACGGCATCACGCTCACCGCCCGGGCCGAGAACCACCTCTACGGGATCGACGACCTCGACGACACGATCGAGCGACTCGTCCGCTTCCGCGACGCCGGAGCGGGCTGCCTCTACGCCCCGGGGCCGACCGACGCGGCCGTGCTGCGCCGCATCGTCGAGGCGGTCGGTGCCCCGGTGAACGTGCTCGCCATGCCGAACGGACCTGCGGCCGCCGACCTCCTCGCCCTCGGCGCCCGTCGGGTCTCGACCGGCAGCCGGCTGTTCAACGCCGCTCGCGCCGCCGCCCTGGCCGAGCTCGACGCGCTCTGAGCCCGGCACGGCGCCGCTCCGCCCTGGCACGGCACGGCACCCTTCCGACCCGGGGCCGACCACCCGCGAGCGGTAGCGTGGGGCCCATGGTCGACAAGGTCCTGTTGTGCGCTCCCCGAGGGTTCTGTGCCGGCGTCGAGATGGCGATCAAGGCGCTGAGCTGGATGGTCCGCAGTTTCGAGGCACCCGTGTACTGCTACCACGAGATCGTCCACAACAAGCTCGTCGTCGATCGGTTCCGCGACAAGGGCGTCGTCTTCGTCGACGACATCGCCGAGGTGCCCGAGGGTCGCCCGATCATGCTGTCGGCCCACGGGTCGGCACCCGAGGTGGTGGCGGCGGCCCGCGAGCGCGGCTCCTACGTGGTCGACGCCGTGTGCCCCCTGGTCACCAAGGTGCACCACGAGGTGAAGACCCGGGCCAAGAAGGGTTACCGGATCATCTACGTGGGCCACGACGGTCACGAGGAGGCGGTCGGCACGATGGCGGTGGCTCCGTCCTCGATCAGCCGGGTCGAGTCGATCGACGAGGTCGCCGCCCTGCCCGATTTCGACGAGCCGACGGCCCTCCTGGCCCAGACGACGCTGTCGCACCGGGACTGGAGCGAGGTGGCCGACGCGGCGAAGGAGCGCTTCCCCGACCTCTGGCAGCCGGGTCGGTCGGACCTCTGTTTCGCCACCACCAACCGGCAGAGCGCCCTGATGGCCGTCGCCGAGCGGTGCGATGCGGTGGTGGTGATCGGCTCGGCCAACTCGTCCAACACCAACGCCCTCGCCAAGTTGGCGGCCGAAGCCGGCTGCGAGCGGGTCTACCGGATCAACGGACCCGACGAGCTGCCCAGCGACCTGACGGGCACGGTCGCGGTCACCGCCGGCGCCTCGGCCCCCGAGGACGTCGTGCAGGCGGTCATCGACGTCCTGGCCCCGACCGACGGAGTCGAGGAGGTGACGATCACCGACGAGGACGAGTACTTCCCGCCGCCGCGCAACCTCCGCGAGCTCCTCGCTGCGTTCGACACGGTCGCCACCCTCGGGCTCGGCGGCTCGCTGCCCGATCGCCCCGACCTCGGCGACCGTCAGATCGGCGCCTCGGACGTGCTCGTCACCCTCTGACCGGCAGCTGACCGGCGCGGTCACACCCCGCCACGGGTTCCGTCACGGCCCGGTCGTTCCACCGCCGGGATCGATCCGGACCGTCCCGTCGGCGTCGACTCGGACGATCCAGTCCGGTGGCGCCGGCGAACGGTCGTCCACGAAGGTGGCCGCCACCGCATGGCCGAGCACGACCGCAGCCGGCTGCGACGACCACGATCGGGTCACTGCTGCGTAGCCCGATCGCGTGGGGAGATCGAGCTCGACGGTGCCCTCCAGCCCGACGGACGCCGCCAGCGCGAGCTCCAGGTCGACCGTGGTCCGGCGCACGTTCACCCCGGTCTCGAGCATCGACGCGAGGAAGGCGGCGGCCACCGCTGCGCCGATCGTCCGGGCCAGGGTCGGGCCGAGGTGGTGCCCCAGGGCGGCACAGCTCCCGACCAGGACCATGGCCATCCCCGGTCCGGCCATGAGGTTGGCCCGATCCATCAGCCCGACCGGAACCAGCGGGAACGAGATCGTCGCCATCACCGCCATGCCGAGGACGACCGCCACGCCGCCGACCGCGATCACCCGGTCCGCCGGCGTCGGACCGCGGGTGACACGGAAGACCCCGGTGACCAGGGGCAGCACGGTGACCAACAGCCACGCCGGACCCAGCGCACTCGGCGTCATGCTCGGACCGATCAGCACGAGCACCAGGTCGCCGACCTTGTCGAAGAGCTCGACCTCGACGTCACCCTTGGGGCTGGTGACCCGATTGATCGCGACCACGACGCCGAAGACGCCGAGGTGCGGCAGGCGCCGCACCCAACCGACCGGGCGACACGAGAGGCCGAGCAGCACGATCGCGAGGAACATGCCGGACTCGTAGGACAGGATCGAGACGCACAACACCGCCGTCGTCCGAGGTGACGGCCCGGCCTCGACCGCGACTCTCCGCCATGCCACCGCCAGACAACCGAGGGCGAGCAGCGAAGGAACGGTCGACCCCCAGTAGCGGATGGTCGTCGCTGCGGGATACCACGCCCACAGCACTGCGACGGGGGCCGCCCAGCGTGCGCCGAGGTTCACTGCGACCGCACGGGCGAGGGCCACGCCGACCAGCGCCGACGCCACCGCCATGACCAGGGCATGTGCCCACGGCCTGGCACCCAGCACCGTGAACTGCACGTAGTGGATCGCCAGTTGGAACGGGCGGGAGAACCGGTCGACGCTGCGCAACCAGACCTCGTCGGAGCGGACGAGGAAGCCGAAGTCGTCGACGAGCAACGCGCCGCCGGCAACGGCATGCACGACGCTGGGGAGGGCTGCAGCGAACACGACGATCGCCATCGTCGAACGACGAAGGCCGAACGGCTCCGGGGAGTCCCCGGAGCCGTCGACATGCCGCCGCTTCGACGAGGTCCGACCGCCCGAGAGGACGAGACCTGACGTCATGCCCCTCGTTCGGCGCAACCCGTCGCTTGTTTAGCGACGTGACGTCAATTCTTGTTCAATGCTGAACTACCTGGTCGCTGCGATTTGCGCCTCGTCGAACAGCTCCTGGAGTCGAACGTGGAGTTGCGCGGTCATCGAGCGGATCGTGCTGCGCTTCACCCGTTCGCCGTCGCCGCGCTCGGGCGGGGCGATCGGCTCGCCGATCACGAGGGCCATCGACGCCCGCCGGGGAAGGCGCTGCCCCTTCGGCCACGCGGCCTCGGCCCCGCCGATGCCGACCGGCACGATCGGCACCCGAGCCCGAGCGGCGAGGAACGCGGCGCCCTCCTTGAGGGGCTGCACGGTCGGGCCGGAGAACCGGGTGCTCTCGGGGAACACGACGAGCGGCTCGCCGGCCTCGAGCACCGCCTGGGCGATCCGCATCGCCGCCCGGTCGGTGCTCGCCCGCTCGACCGGGAAGCCGCCGACCGATCGCAGGAACCAGCCAAGACCCGGCTTCGCGAAGTAGTTCTCGGCCCCCATGTAGCGGAGCATCCGTGGTGACGACGCCGCCACCACCGGGGTGTCGATGATCGACCGGTGCCCGCCGGGGGCGAGGACGAAGCCGCCCTCGGCCGGCACGTGCTCCAACCCCCGCACCTGCAGATCGAATCCGCGACGGAAGATCGCCATCGCGGCGCGACGGATCGCCTCGTAGAACGCCTTCGACGCCCGGCTCGGCTCCAGTTCGGGAAGCTCGCCGTCGGACATCGTCAGGCGTCGGCCGACGCCCGGGCGTCGCGCTCGGCGATCGCACGGTCGAGGTGGGCCTTGATCACGTCGATCACGCCGTCGATCGTCAGGTCCGACGTGTCGACCTCGATCGCGCCGTCGGCCCGACGCAGCGGGTCGTGCTGGCGAGCCGAGTCGAGGGCGTCGCGCCGTGCGATGTCGGCGGCGACCGTGTCGTAGTCGAGGTCGGACACCTCGCCGGCGCGGCGGGCGGCCCGCACCTCCGGCGACGCGGTCAGGTAGACCTTGAGCACGGCGTCGGGGAAGACGACCGATCCGATGTCCCGTCCTTCGAGCACCCCGCCGTTGCGACGTCGTGCCCATTCGCGCTGTCGGCTGACCAGCTCGGCCCGCACCTCGGGGATGTCGGCCACGCCGGACACCCCGCGGGTGACGACCGGACCCCGGATCTGGGTGGTGGCGTCCACGCCGTCGACGATCACCCGCCCGTCGGGCTCGAGCACCAGATCCATCGAGCGGGCCATCTCGGCGACGGCCTCCCGGTCGTCGGCTTCCACGCCCCGAGCGATCGTCACGAAGGTGACGGCCCGGTACATGGCGCCGGTGTCGAGGTAGTCGAGGCCGACGGCGTCGGCGAGCCGACGGGCGACGGTCGACTTGCCCGAGCCGGCCGGACCGTCGATGGCGATCACCGTCAGCGTGTCGGTGGTGGTCTGTTCGTCGTGGTCGGCCACGACGGCCACGCTAGCTGTCCGGAGCGCCGACGCACCGGCCCGCGACGAGCCGATCGCCTCCAGCCGATTCAGCGAAGCCGACGGCTGCGCGGCCGGTAGCCGCGAGCCAGCAAGCCACCGACGAGGCGCTCCTCCATGGCGGCGTCGACCACGAGGATCATCACGCCCCGGCCCCCTTCGCCGGAGTGGCTGAGTTCGAGGTCGAAGATGTTGACGTCGAGCTCCGCCGCGAGGGTGGCGATGGCGGCGATCTCGCCGGGTCGGTCGGGCACCGGAATCGTC
>JBPEXC010000356.1:0-5223 GCA_052032035.1 Acidimicrobiales bacterium
TCGCTGACGATGCCGCGCCGCCGCAGCTCGTCGAGCTTGGCGATCTGGTCGGGGATCGACTCCGGGGCCGGCGCGCCGCCGGTGTTGACCCGGTCGAACTTCCGGTTCTCGTTGTCCTCCATCTGGCGGTAGATCTCGTTCTGCACGTTGAGGGGACGCCGGATGTTCTCGAAGTTCTGGTTGCCCATCTCGCCGGCCGACTCGATCACGAGGTCGCCCGAGCGGATCATGCGCTCCCACAACGACTGCCGGAAGAACACGGTGTTGACCCGCTCGAGTGGGATCTCGATCCCTTCGCGCGACACCACGCCCGAGCGCACGATCAGCCGGTCGGTCGTGACGACGAAGTTGGTCGTGGTCCACACGACGTAGCGGATCCCGAACCAGGCCAGGGCGGCCAGGATCAACACCCCGGCGCCGGCGCTGAGGATCGTGTTGCCGCTGGAGGCGAGGACGACGACGCCCAAGGCGATGGTGATCACCAGCACCGCCACCTGCGAGGCGAAGAACCACCAGTGGGGGCGCAGGTCGAGGACGACCCGTTCGCCGTCGTTGAGCTGATGTTCGGGGAAGGCCACGTCCGCAGCGTAGTGGCGCCCTCGCGGTCGGTTGGTGCCGTCGCTGTCGGCGCGGGTCGGTAGGGTCTGCACCCGTGCACCCGAGCGATCTGCTGGCCGGACTCAACGAGCGACAACACCAGGCCGTCACCGCGTCCGGTGGCCCCCTCGTCGTGCTCGCCGGCGCGGGTTCGGGCAAGACCCGCGTCCTCACCCGACGCATCGCCTACCGGATCGTCGACGGGCAGACCGACCCCTCGAAGGTGCTCGCCCTCACCTTCACCCGCAAGGCCGCCAGCGAGTTCCGCCGCCGCCTCCAGGTGAGCGGGCTTCGCGACGACGTCGTCGCCGGCACCTTCCACGGCGTCGCCCTCACCCAGCTCCGGCAGCGCTGGGCCGAACGGGGCATCGAGCCCCCGGCGATGCTGGAACGCAAGTTCAGCTTCATCGCCCAGCTCCTCGGTCGGCGCCGCGGGGTCGAGCCGCTCGACGTCGTCAACGAGATCGAGTGGGCCCGCGCTCGCCTCGTCCACCCCGACGACTACGGGGCGGCCGCCGAGCTCGCGGGCCGCACGCCGCCGATCCCGCCCGCCGACCTCGCCGAGCTGATGGAGCGCTTCCAGCAGGAGAAGCGCCGTCGTCGGGTCGTCGACTTCGACGACCTGCTCACCCTCGCCATCCGTGATCTCAAGGCCGACCCGGAGTACGCCGCCGCCGTCCGCTGGCGCCACCGTCACCTCTACGTCGACGAGTTCCAGGACGTCAACCCGCTCCAGTTCGAGCTGTTGCAGCGGTGGCGCGGCGACAGCGACGACCTCTTCGTCGTCGGCGACCCGAACCAGGCGATCTACGGCTGGAACGGCGCCGACCCCAACCTGCTCACCGACTTCGCCACACGAGAGCAGGCCGCCACCGTCATCGACCTGCGCGACAACTACCGCTCCACCCCGCAGATCCTGACGATGGCCACCGCCGCCCTCGCCGGCAAGGCCGGGGCCCTGATCCCCCACCAGTCCGACGGGCCCGTCCCCACCCTGCAGGCCTACGGCTCCGACCTCCAGGAGGCCGCCGGCATCGCCCGCGCCGTGAAGACCGCCCACCACTCCGGCTCCAAGTGGGCCGATCAGGCGGTGCTGGTGCGCACCAACGCCCAGCTGGTGGCGATCGAGCGGGCGCTGGCCGACGAGGGCGTGCCGGTCCGGGTCAAGGGCGGCGCCGGGCCGCTGTCGACCCCCGAGGTGCGCGACGCCCTGCGCAGCCTGTCGCGTCCCGGCGTCGACGTGTCGATGGCCCTCGGGGCCCTCGCCGAGGAGCTCACCGCCCAGGCCGAACGGGGCGACGAGACCAACGCCGAGGCCGAGCGCCGCCAGAACGTCGAGGCCTTCATCCGCCTCGTCGGCGACTACCTCAGCGTCGATCCCGAGCCGTCGGGCCCCGGCCTCCAGGCCTGGATCGCCACCCTCGCCGACGGGGGCGTCGATGCCAGCGGCGACGCCGTCGAGCTCGCCACCTTCCACGGCGCCAAGGGCCTCGAGTGGCCGGTCGTCCACGTCGGCGGCCTCGAGAAGGGCTTCGTACCGATCGGCTACGCCAAGACCGGCGCCCAGCTCGCCGAGGAACAGCGCCTCCTCTACGTCGCCGTCACCCGGGCCGAGCGCGAGCTCCACCTGTCGTGGGCGGCCGAGCGCACCTTCGGCACCAAGACCGTCAAGCGCCAGCCGTCCCCCCACCTCGACCTCCTCCAGTCCGCCATCGACCACCTCCGGGCCGGCCACCGACCGGTCGACTGGCGGGCCGAGCTGGCCAAGAGCCGGGCCAAGGTCACCTCGAAGGGTCGGCAGTCGAAGAAGGTCGAGCGCAACCCGGTCGGCGACCCCCTGTTCGACGCCCTGCGCGAGTGGCGGCGCGACCAGGCCCGCGCCGCCGACGTGCCGGCCTACGTCGTGTTCAACGACCAGACCCTGCGGGCGATCGCCAAGCGCCGGCCCACGACCAAGAGCCAGCTCGCCGGGATCTCGGGCATCGGCCCGGCCAAGCTCGAGCGGTTCGGCGACGCCGTGCTCGAGCTCGTCAAGGACGCCGACTGACCGACCAGGGCCGGACGGCCACCCGGCCGGCCGTGTGGTCAACCGTCCGGGCGGTCAGCTCGTGGCCCGGTCGCGCTGGGACGTGAGGGCGGCCACCTTCGAGAAGTCGATGCTGATGAACAGCCCCCGGCTCTCGGCCCGCAGGTGCTCCTCGCCGCCCGGGTCGCCGGCGTCGGCCGAGAACAGGTGGCAGGTGCAGAAGATCTTGCGGCCCTCCACCCGGTCGATCCACGCCTCGAACCGGAGCGGGACGTGGAGGGGCGTGGGCCGCTTGTAGTCGATCTCGAGGTGGGCGGTCATGCCCGGATTGCCCGACATCGCCTGCACGGCCCCGAGCACCTCGTCGAACGCGGCCGCCACCCAGCCGCCGTGCACGTGCCCCGGGGGCCCCTCGTAGGCGTGACCGAACGTGACCGTGCCCACCACCCGATCGTCGACGACGTCGAGTTCGACCGGCGGCGCCAGGGGGTTGGCCCGACCGATCACGGGGCTGAAGTCGGCGTGTCCGGTGGGCGGGCCGTCGTTGCCGCTGCCCTCCTCGGCCTCGCCCGCATCCTCGCCACCCGCACCGTCGCGACTGCCGGCGAGCGCGGCCTCGGCGTAGCCCTCGTAGCGACGTCCGAAGTCGAACTGCCCGAGCCGTTCGGCAGCCGCCTCGAGGTCGGCGAGGATCGCCTCGAGCTCGGCCTGGGGTGAGGTGGTCGCCACCAGCCGGTCGGTGATGGCCCGCATCGCGTCGCCGATCCGCCAGGTGACCTGGCGCCGGGGGTCGACGTCGTCGAGGCGCTCGGCGGAGAAGAAGGCTCGGGCCAACTCGGGGTCGATGTCGTGGGCCATGCCTCTTCCTAGCCCTCGGCGGCGGCGGGGAGGTAAACGGCCAGGACCGGGCAGTGGTCGCTGGGCTTGGTGCCCTTGCGACCGTTGCGGTCGACCAGGTCGAGCACGCACCGCTCGGCCAGGGTCGGCGACGCCAGGAGGTAGTCGATGCGCATGCCCTGGCGCTTGTGGAACCGGCCGGCCTGGTAGTCGTAGTAGCTGAACAGCTTGTCGGTGTCGTGATGGCGACGGAACGTGTCGACGAGCCCCCAGCCGGCGACGGCGGCCAGCGCCTCGCGCTCGGGCTCGGTGACGTGGGTGAGCCCCTCGAACACCGCCCGGTCCCACACGTCGCGGTCCTCCGGTGCGATGTTCCAGTCGCCGGCGACGATCACCTCGGTGTCGGCGGCGTCGGCGCCGGGCGCAACGGTGGCCTCGAGGTGGGCTCGCAGACGCCCGAGCCACGACAGCTTGTAGTGGTAGTGGTCGTGGCCGACCTCGCGACCGTTGGGTACGTACACGCTGTGGATCCGCACACCGCCACAGGTCGCCGACACGAGGCGGGCGTCGGGGTCGGGGTCGATGCCCTCGGCGAACCCCCCGACCGGGTCGTCGAGACCGACCCGCGACAGGATCGCCACCCCGTTCCAGCGGCCCTCGCCGTGGTGGACCGATGCGTAGCCGAGGTCGGCGAACTCCTCGGCCGGGAAGGCATCGTCGGCGAGCTTGGTCTCCTGCATGCACACGACGTCAGGTCGCACCTGTTCGAGCCACTCGGTCACCCGGGGCATCCGGGCGTTGAGGGAGTTGACGTTCCAGGTGGCCACGAGGAGCGCCTGGGCGGAGGTGTCGTCGGCGCCGGGTGCGGTGGCGGGCGCGGCAGTCGAGGTGATCACGTCGCCGACCCTAGCCACCTGGCTCGTCGGCCTCGCACCGGCCATGCTGGCGGACGATGGCCGTGACGCTGTGGAACGACTACATCTGCCCGTGGGCCTATGCCGCCCGTCCGCTCACCGGCTGGCTCCGAGCCCAGGGGGTGCGGGTCGAGGTGCGCTCCTTCGAGCTCCACCCCGACCTGCCGCCAGAGGGTCGGCGGGTGCGGTCGGGCGGGAGGCTCGACGCCGTGTTCGACCACATCGCCGCCGAGTGCGCCGCCTCCGGCCTGGAGTTCGCCAAGCCCGAACGCAGCCCCAACACCCATCGACTCCTGGGCGTCACCGAACTCGTCGCCGCCCACTGGCCCGGATCGTTCGACGCCGTCGACGACGGCCTGGCCCGCCTCCACTGGGTGGACGGCGGCGCCCTCGACGACGGCGAGGCCGTCGACGCGATCCTCGCCGCCGCCGGGGTGGCGGTGGCCGATCTCCGACGGCGAGAGGCCGACGGCGAGGGCGAGACGCTGCTCGAGGCTGCGATGGCGCTCGCCGCCGACGCCGAGGTGACCGGCACCCCGGCGTGGCGGATCGGGCCGATGACGATCACCGGCCTCCACCCCCCGGCCCAGTTCCAGCGGTGGGCCGAACGGCTCCTCGAACGCAACCCCGGCGCAGCCGACTGAGATCTCCGCCGAGACAGCGCGACGGGGGCGGTAGCATTCCTGCCGTGGCTGCACAACCCGTCAACGATGCCGGACCCAACGCCTGGTTGGTCGACGAACTGCGTCAGCAGTATCGCGACAACCCCCGATCCGTCCCCGCCGAGTGGCGCGAACGCTTCGAGGCCGAGGCCAACGGCTCCCCCGCCCCCGCCCCTGCGGCGCCCGC
>JBPEXC010000357.1:0-2932 GCA_052032035.1 Acidimicrobiales bacterium
CGCCGTGCGCGTCGCCAACGAGCGGGGTGCCTTCGACGCCGTCGTCAGGGTCGGATCGGGCACCCGGCCCGGCGTCGCCGCAGCGCCCAAGGGGGCGTGGGGGCGGGGCATCAACGCCACCGTGGTCGAGCGGGACTCCGACATGGGGCGCGGCGCCGTTTATCACGACAACACCGTCCAGATCGTCCACCGCTGATTCGGGGCCACCGTCCCGGCCCCGAATCGAGCGGCGATCGACCGTGCCGCTCCGCTGTGACAGCGGGGGCGTGGGCTAGGTCGTGAGCACGATCGCGTCGCGATCGCGTTCCTCGTAGCGCTGCGTGGCCTCCTCCACGGCGACCAGCTGCTGCTCGGCCAGCTCCGGTCGGGCCGACCTGGCCCGCTCGGCCGCGTCGACGAGGCTGCCGCCGACGCTCTGGAACCGTGGCATCACGTGGCGGGCCATCAGCTCGAAGCTCTTCTTCGTCGCCTCCGGGTTGGCCCAGTTGTGGGCCAGCGTGAGGTAGGCGCCGAAGCCGCCGTCGGACTGCTCCCACAGCGTCTCGATCTGCTCGACCATGCGGTCGGGCGTGCCGATCACGCCGAGGCCGGAGTTGACGAAGTCGATCATCTCGTCGATCTCGTCGCCCTCGACCGCCATCTGGGGGAACGCCGCCACGTGTTGGAAGTAGCGGAACCACTGGCGGATCCCGTACTTCACGTCCTCGCGCGCCTGTTCCTCGGTCTCGGCCAGGTGCATCAGGCCGACGAGGCGCCACTTCGCCCGATCCGCCGGCTGTCCGTACTTGGCCGCCTGCTCCTCCTGGATCGTCCAGTGGTGGGCGAGCACGTCCATGCCGACGGCGACGGTGGCCCCGAGCGACAGCAGCCCGGCCCCGTAGCGGCCGGCGAGCTTGGCCCCCGACGGCGAGGCGACGGCGGCGACGGCGATGTCGAACAGCGGGTCGCTGTAGGGACGGAGGTGGAGGCGGGCGTCGTGGAGGGTCAGCCGATCGCTCCGATGGTTCACCGGCTCGTCGGTCGTGAGCAGCTGCATCACGATCTCGAGGTACTCCTCGAGCAGGGGCCGCATCTGCGACGGTTCGAGCCCGAGCATGGCGGCGTCGGTGGGCAGCGCCCCGGGCCCGACGCCGAGCATCACCCGCCCGCGCGTGAGGTGGTCGAGCTGGACGATGCGCTCGGCCACCCACAGCGGGTTGTGATACGGCAACGAGACGACGCCGGTCCCCAGGCGAATCCGTCTCGTGCGTTCGGCCGCGGCCATGATGAAGATCTCGGGGGAGGCGATGATCTCGCTGCCGGCCGAGTGGTGTTCCCCGATCCAGGCCTCGTCGAAGCCGAGGGTGTCGAGGTGGGTGAGGAGCTCGAGGTCCTGCTCGAGCGAGAGCGTCGGATGGTGATCCGGCGGATGGAACGGCGCCATGAAGGTGCCGAAGTTGAGTCGCATCGTGGTCCCCTTTGAGTGCGAAGCGTCGAGGACATCCCGACGCGGCGACACTACGACCGCGATCGGCGACGCCGCTGAGCTACCCGCGGGTAGCCGGCGTCGCCCCAGGTCGGAGGCGACTCGCAGACGGCTCGGGCGGGGCCGAGCGATCAGGTCCCGGCGACCAGGACCCAGGGATCACGGCACCCAGGGATCAGTGGTTGGTGAAGTTGGGGGCGCGCTTCTCCAGGAAGGCCCGCATCGCCTCGGGGTGGTCGAGGGTCTGGCTCAGCATGATCTGCTGGCGGTTCTCCAGGTCGATCGCGGCCTGCATGCCCGGGATCTCGAGCGCCGACCACATGCCCTCCTTGGTCATGGCCACCCCCATCGGGGCGTTCGCCATCACCCGTCCGGCCTTCGCCAGGGCGGCGTCGAGGAGCGCGTCGTCGTCGTGCACCTCGACCACGAGGCCGATCCGATAGGCCTCCTCGACGTCGAACACCCGCCCGGTCAGCATCAGCTCCTGGGCTCGGGCCGCGCCGACGAGGCGGGGGAGGAGCCAGCTGGTGCCGATGTCGCAGGCCGACAGGCCGATCTGGATGAAGGCGGCGCTGAACTTCGCGGTGCGGGCGGCCAGGCGGATGTCGCTGCCGAGCACGAGGGCGAACCCACCGCCGGCCGCCGGACCGTTGACCGCGGCGATCACCGGCTGGGGGATCGAGCGCAGCTTGGGGATCAGCGACGCGATGTGCTTCTGGGTCGCCATCCCGGCCTGGACGCGGCCGACGTCGGTGCCGCCGGGGGCCGTCCCGTAGCCGCCGAGGTCGAGCCCGGCGCAGAAGCCCCGCCCGGCGCCGGTGAGCACCACGACCCGGCAGTCGTTGTCGAGGGCGATCTCGTCGAGGGCGGCGTGGAGCTCGGACACCAGCTCCGCCGTCATGGCGTTGAGCTTCTCGGGCCGGTCGAGGGTGAGCTGGGTGACGCCGGGGCTGGGCGTGGAGCGAACGAGGCTGGTCATGGCCCCTGGGCTATCGCACGCCGTGTGCGGTCACCAAATGCGAGCAGCGCACGCGCGAGTCAGAACTCGACGTCGACCGCCTCGCACAGGAAGGCCATGAAGGGTCCGCCGGCCCGGCACAGGGTCTCGAACCGGTCGAGGAAGTCGGCTGCGGTCACCTCGGCCTGGGTGAGTGACGTCGAGGCGATGAAGTCCTTGCGCCGCAGATCGTCGAGCAACGGGTGGTCGGGGTCGAACCCCTTCGGCGGTCGCTTGAGGGAGTCGCCCATCAGCGTGAACGTCTCGGCGAACTCGCCACCCGTGATCGCCCGCCAGCGGTCGGGTTCGGCGGCGATCATCTCTCGGATCGCGTAGGCCACCTTCGTCTCCGGCTTGTAGATCCCGACGCCCATGAAGCAGTTGCGCGGCTCGAGGTGGAGGTAGAAGCCGGGGGCGTGCACGTCCTTGGCCCGCTCGTGGCGGAAGTGCATCCCGGTGTTGGTCTTGTA
>JBPEXC010000358.1:0-3644 GCA_052032035.1 Acidimicrobiales bacterium
GCGGCCCCGGCCACCCTGGCCTGGGCCCTGGTGCTGCTGGCCATCTTCCACCCGACCACCCAGCCCTGGTACCTGACCTGGGGCCTGTTCGCCATGGCGGCGTCGTCGGCCGGCAGCCGCAACCGCTTCCTGATGGCGGTCAGCGCCTTCGCCGCCTTCGTCGTGATGCCCGTCGGACCCCACCTCGGGCAGGTGCTGCTCGACTCGACCGGCCGGGCCACGATCGCGGCGGCGATGGTCGCGATGGCGCTGCTGACGGTCAGCCCGCCGACCCCGGCCGAGCGTCGCCGGCGGGGCCGTCAGCGTGACGACGGCGTGGTGTCGGTGATCGTGCCGACCCGCAACGAGGCCCCCAACGTCGGGCCATTGGTCGACCGCCTCACCGCACTCGACCTCGGCGGCCGATCGCTCGAGATCCTCTTCGTCGACGACTCCGACGACGAACGGGGCGGCGACTCGCCGACGCGGGTCTCCCACACCGTGCACGCCATCGAGGCCGCCGCCGAACGCCACCCGACCGTGGCGGTGCGGGCCCACCACCGGCTGCCATCCGCCCGTTGGGGCGGGCTCGGCGGCGCGGTGGTCGACGGGTTCGTGTTGGCGTCGGGCTCGGTGGCCGTGGTGATGGACGGCGACCTGCAGCACCCGGCCGAGACCGTCCCGGCCCTCGTCGACCGGGTGGCGTCGGGCGCGGCCGGGGTGGCGGTGGCGTCACGTCGGGTGCCCGGCGGGGTCGACGCCGGCCTGACGCCGATGCGTCGCCGTCTGTCGGAGTTGGCGGCCCGGTTCGGGCGAGGCCTGTTCCCGCAACGGCTGGGCGGGGTGCAGGATCCGTTGTCGGGGTTCTTCGCCGTGGCGCTCGACGAGGTCGTCGTCGAACGCCTCCACCCCGACGGGTTCAAGATCCTCGTCGAGGTGCTGGCCACCCATCCCGAGCTGGCCGCGGAGGAGGTGCCGTTCACGTTCGGCGGCCGGGTCGAGGGCACGTCGAAGGCCTCGGCCGTGCAGGGCTTCCGCTACCTCGGACACCTGGTCGACCTCCGCCTCCGCACCAGCTACGCGTGGGCCGGCGCCGTCGGCCCCCAGCAGATCTACCGAGCCGAGTAGCGAAGCGCTTGGCGACCCGGGTCACCGAGCCGAGTAGAGGTCTCGGCCTGCGACCGCGACCAGGGCGACGAGGAGGGCGTCGCGGCCGAGGAGGGCGACGGCCGCCACCGGGTGATCGACGCCCTCGGGGCTGAAGATGCCGAGCACGACGGCGGTCATCAGCGCGGCGGCGCCGGTCAGCACGAGCGGGAGCCAGCCCCGTCGGTCGTCGCCGGTCGGGATGGTCAGCGCGGCGAACGGGGTGAGCCACAGCACGAACTGGGGCGAGAACAGGGGCGCAGTGAGCAGGAGCGCAGCGATCGAACCGGTGGCGGCGAGGGCCAGGTGGCGGAGCTCGACCGTGCTGTTCGTTCGGGACGGCAGCCGCCAGAGCAGCCAGCTGAGCCCGCCGGTGATGGCCAGGGCGACGACCCGGAGGGCGAACACGGCGGTCTCGTCGATCGTCCCGATCCGCCAGGCGTCGGCCTCGAAGCGGGGTTCGTTCCCGGCGAGGGCCAGGATCGACCCGGGGATCGTCTCGACGTGCCAGCCGGTGGCGCCCCGCAACGACAGCACCTGGTCGAGGGCATCGAACCCGCCATAGGCCAGCCAGGCGACCCCGGCCAGCGCGCCCACGCCGACGGCGGCGACCGCTTCCCGGTAACGGCGGGCCCCGACGGCGATCGGCACGAGCAAGACGGGGAAGATCTTCACCATCGCCCCGGTGACCGCGCCGACGGCGACCCCCGCCGGTCGGCGCCTGGCCAAGGCCACGAGCCCGACCGTGCCCAACGCCGCAGCCCACAGGTCGAGCCGCACCAGCCCGGCCACGACCATCGGTGTGCCGATGACGAGGTAGGCGAGGGCGGCGCGATCGCCGTGAGCTCGCGTCCCGGCGGCCCGCCGCAGAAACCACGCCAGCCCGAGGTCGACGACCAGGGAGAGGGCGACGACGATGCGCAGCGCCGACACCGGACCGCCGCCGGCGACGGCCTCGATGATCACGACCGAGCCGGGCGGGTACTCGACGGCATGGTCGACCCAGTGGCGACCGGGGGCCTCGGCGATGGCGGCGAAGCGGGAGGTGTCCCAGCCGGTCAGTTCGGCGGCCGAGTCGGTCCACGGGCCGAAAATCAGCGTCGCAGCCGCTGCGACCCGCACGGCGATCGCCACGACGGCAATGGCGACAGCGACTCGACGGGACACGCCGGCACGGTAGTGGCGCCCGGTCGGAGCGACGCCTACTCGCCGACGTCGGCGATCCAGATCGACATCGGGTTCGACATCTCGTAGACGAGCAGCCGGTCGCCGATCGCAGCGGTCGCCAGCTCCCCACCCGGTGCTTCGATCCCGCTCAGGTCGCCGAATCGCCAGCGGACGCCGTCGGACGACACCAGGACTCCTCGCTGTTCGACGGCTGACGTGAGGTCGACGGTGTCGATCACCGGGAACGCGCCGTCGCTGTCGCCCCACTTGCCGATACTCGGTGTCTCCACGTTTGCCGGAAGGTCGCCGAGGCGGACGATGCCGGAGCCGTCGACACGGAAGAGCGCGCTGGGGTCGTCTGCGATGCGGCTCGCAGACCCCGACCAGCCGACCCCGGCGCTCAGAGCCACGACTGGGCCGGGGGCCTCGATGATCGTCCACGCGGACGGGTCGCTCGCAGTCGCCAGCCAGAACCCGCCGGCTGCGGTGTCGCTCCAGAGCGAGGCCGTCACCGTCGAGCCGTCGGAAACGAGATGATCGGGGAGCCCCTCCAGTTCGGCGAGCACCGCCGGTGGGCCCTCGTCCTCCCATCGGACTACGAAGGTCCGGTACCGCCCCCACTGGTCGTAGAGGAGGAAGTCCGTCTCGGAGACGCCGAGCGCCACCGGGGTGACGACCACGTCCCGGAGATCGGAACTGGCCAGGCACTCCCGATCGGTCTCGGCTGAGGAGCTCAGGCTCAGCGTGTAGGCGAGTCCTTCGCCGACGAGCTCGCAGACCCGCTCCTCGGGCTCGATCAGGCCGGCTTGGCCGGCGAGGTCCACCAGGTCGACGGTCTCGACGGCGCCGACCAACGCGTGGACCTGGCCGTCGACGCTGAAGAAGAGCGGTCGGTTCACCTGCATCCAGCGCCGAGGCGGATCGGGATGCTCGGGGAGTTCGAGATCCTCGAGGACCCCGAGCGGCTCGAGCATGTCGCCGAGTCGCCACCTCTGCCCCTCGCCGGCCTCTTGGTCGTACGTGAACACCACGAGGTCGGCGCCGAGGCTGTCGACCTCGAGGACTCGGTGGCCGGTGGGAACCTCGATCGACCTCCACGTCACCGCGTCCTCGCTCACGACGAGGTGGCTCTGGTCCGCGTCCGCTCCCGGACCTGCGACGACGAAGACATCGCCCACGAGGCCCGCCCAGTTGGCCCACTCCAGCGCTCCGAGTTCCGGGACCGTCGCTTCGATGAAGGTCAGCGGGGCGCCGAGGGGGAGCGGACCGTCGTTGTCGACCGGAAGCGAGACGGTTGTTGACGGCGGCGCCGCTGTCGGCGGCAGGGTTGTCGGAGCCGGGCCGGAGGTACC
>JBPEXC010000359.1:0-3830 GCA_052032035.1 Acidimicrobiales bacterium
GGCGCCGAGGGCGAGGGCGTAGCCGCCGAGGGCGACCTCGGCGTCGACGCTGAGGTCGTCGACGACCACCGGCGTCACCTCCAGGGTCTGGGCGGCGGCCTCGACCGCCGGCTCGGTCCCCGCCAGGAGGGCCAGGGGCGGGAAGGCGGGCGGGTCGTCGTCGCGCAGCGTCCACCAGACGCCGACCGCAACGACGGCGACGACCGCCACCGCCACGAGCCCGCGCCCGACGCCCCGGGTCACGGTCGCCGGCCCTCGGGGCTGCAGGTCACAGCCCGAACCGTCGCTGGTTGCGACCCTGGCGCCACTCCTCGATCTCCGCACCCATCGGGGTGGAGGCGGGAGCGGCGACGAAGGGCCAGAGCTCCTCGGCGATCGCGCGCCAGTCGGCGGTGGCGTCGAGGCCGGCGAACAGCCCCATCAGGCCGAGCGTGATCCGTTGCACGACGACGAACGCGGGCGGCACGTTGAGCAGCTTCTTCAGCTCGGCGTCGGCGCCGGTCGAGTCGAACAGCTGCGAGATCCCCGCAGCGGCGTAGTCGCGGTCGATCGTGAGCTCGCCGTGCTCCATCACGTAGGCGTAGAAGTACTCGAAGTAGGCCCCGACCTCCTCGTCGCTGAACGGGGCCCCCGGCGCCAGCAGGCCGGCCGCTTCGATGATCGAACGGAAGCGGCCGAGGTTGCGATCGAGGACCATCGCCCGGATCAGGTCCTCGAACAGCACGGTCTCGGCCGGGGTGAAGCGCTTGACCAGACCGAAGTCGAGGAAGGTCACCCGGCCCCCGGGTTCGAACAGGTAGTTGCCCGGGTGCGGGTCGCCGTTGAACGCGTGGAGCCGGTAGATCGACCCGAACGAGAAGCGGAACACCGCCTCGGCGGCGAGGTTGCGCTCCTCCTGCGACCACGTCTGCACCTCCGAATAGCGGTGGCCGGTGGCCAGTTCGCTGGTGAGGACGCGGGCGGTCGAGAGATGGTCGAGCACCCGGGGCACCCGGAAGAACGGATGGCGGTCGAAGAACTCGGCGTAGTAACGCTGGTTGCGGGCCTCGAGTTCGTAGTCGAGTTCCTCGAGCAGGCGCGCCTTGATCTCGTCGACGACCGGGCCCGAGTCGAGGCCGGGGAAGAGCGCCCCGAGCCCGCCGAAGATCCAGCCGGCATTGCCGAGGTCGGAGGCGACCGCCTTGGCCACCCCGGGGTACTGCACCTTGACGGCGACGGCACGGTCGTCGCGGGTGATCGCCCGGTGCACCTGACCGATCGAGGCGGACGCGATCGGCACCGGGTCCCACTCGAGGAAGAGGCGGTCGGGCGACTCCCCGAGTTCGCGCTCGATCTGCTCGGCGGCGAGCTCGGCCGACATCGGGGGCGCCTCGTGCTGCAGCGACGCCAGCGTGTCGCGCACGTGCGACGGCAGACCGGTGTCGAGATAGCTCGCCATCTGCCCGATCTTCATCATCGCCCCCTTCATCTGACCGAGCTCGGCCGTGACGTCCTCGGCCGTGCGGAGCTGGAACTCGGTGTCGAGGGCCTCCTTGCGCTCGGCCGAGGCGAAGGTTCGGCGAGCCCGATGGGTGGCGTAGCGGCGGCCGGAGCGGGCCCCGAGGCGGGCGAGCCGCAGGTTGCGGGCGGCCAGGGTCTCGCCGCCGGGCAGGCGCGGAGCCCCGGACCGGAGGCGGCGGGCGACGGCGACGACACCGGCGAGGGCGGCCAGGCCGAGGGCGACGAGGCCGACCCCACCGAGGGCGGAGTGGCGCTGCTTCGAGGGGGTGGCCATCGACCGAAGAGTAGGGTTCCCCCATGACATTGCGGGTGATCGACCGGCGCCGCCCCGGGCGCCCGCTCAACGACGCCGAGCGAGCGGCCTACGCGCCGCTGTGCCCACCCGAGCGCCTCGGGGCCACTCGGATCGCCCGCGTCCCGCTCGTCCCGGGCGGCTTCGCCGGCATCACCCTCGGCACCACGATCTTCCTCGCCCGATCCGAGCCCGACGACGGCACCAGCCGACTGATCGCCCACGAACTGGTGCACGTGCGGCAGTGGGGCGAGCGGGGCGTGCCGGGATTCCTGCGGTGGTACCTCGCCGACTACGGCCGGAACCTGCGTCGTGAACGCCACAGCCGGCGCGCCTACCTCGACATCGAGGCCGAGCGAGAGGCCCGGTTGACGGCGGCCCTGTGGGCCCGTGGCGAACTCGGAACCCCGGGGTCCGATCACCGAATGTGACGATTTCGGGCCGATCGTGGGCGGAACGACTCGTTGCGTATATGGTGCGTCCGCTTGCGTTTGTAAGCGTTTGCACGAAGGACGACGCAACCGTCGCCTTCTTGGGGAGACCCGGCATCGCCGGGACGAAGAAAGGAACAGGTTCAACCATGCGTACCTCACGCTGGAAGGCCTTGCTCTCGCTGCTGTTCGCCTTCTCGTTGGTGGCAGCTGCGTGTAGCGGGGACGAGACCGCCGACGAGTCCGAGGAGACCACCTCCGCGGAGTCCGAGGAGGAGACCGCCGAAGAGACCGAGACCGAAGAAGAGCCCGCCGAGGAAGAGGCTGAGGGCGACGAGATGGAGGAGATGGACGACATGGTCGACCTCTCCGGCACCTCGGTCACCATCACCGGTCCCGAGCGCTCCGAGCAGGAGCAGGGCGCCATCCAGGCCGCCATGGACATCTTCGCCGAAGAGCACGGCATGACCATCACCTACACCGGCTCCGCCGACTGGGAGGCCGAGGTCAACGTGCAGGTCGAGGCCGGCAACCCGCCGGACATCTCGATCTTCCCGCAGCCCGGCAAGCTCGCCGACTTCTACCGCGACGGCTCGCTCCAGGCCCTGCCCGACGACGTCGTGGCCACGGTCAACGAGTTCTGGACCGACGCCTGGACCGTCTTCGGCAACGTCGACGGCGCCCAGGTCGGCGTGCCGGTCAAGACCGACATCAAGTCCCTCGTGTGGTACAAGCCCGCCGCCTTCGAGGCCGCCGGCTACGAGATCCCCACCACCTTCGACGACTTCATCGCTCTCACCGAGCAGATGATCGCCGACGGCGAGACCCCGCTGTGCGTGGGTATCGAGTCGGGTCAGGCCACCGGTTGGCCCTTCACCGACTGGGTCGAGGAGATGATGCTCCGCTTCGAGGGTCCCGAGGTCTACGACCAGTGGGTCAACCACGAGATCCCCTTCAACGACCCCGCGGTCGTCGCCCAGATGCAGGCCGTGCTCGACCTGTGGAACACCGACGGCATGGTCTACGCCGACGGCGGCACCATCGCCTCCACCGCCTTCCAGGCCAACGGCACGCCGCTGGTCGAGGGCGACTGCATGATGCACCGTCAGGCCTCGTTCTTCTCGAACCAGTTCGACGAGGGCACCGTCTTCGCCGACGGTTCCGAGGATGCGGTCGACGTGTTCTACTTCCCGTCGAACGACGGTGCCCCGGTGCTCGGCGCCGGCACCCTCGCCGCCGGCTTCCGTGACGCCCCCGAGGTGTGGGCCGTGCTCGACTACATGGCGTCGGGTGACTACGCCAACAACCGTCAGCAGGCGCAGCGCGAGCTCAACGGTGGCGACCTCTCGGGCTTCCTCACCGCCAACAGCGGTGTCGACCTCGACAGCTACGCCCCGCTCGAGCAGAGCATGATCAACTCCCTCACCGGTGCGGACGTCGTCCGCTTCGACGCCTCGGACCTCATGCCGTCCGACGTCGGCGCCGGCACCTTCTGGACCGAGGGCACCTCGGCGGTCAACGGCGAGCAGACCGCTCAGGAGGCCGCCGACAAGATCGAGGCCTCCTGGCCTGCCTGATCGGTGACCGCACACCCATGAGGGTGTGAC
>JBPEXC010000036.1:0-15857 GCA_052032035.1 Acidimicrobiales bacterium
GCGATGGTGGTGGCTTTGATTTCGGCGAGGCCCGTGGCCTCGCCGATCGGGGCCGCCCCGCTGCGGCACAGCTTGATGCCGTTGTACTCCGCCGGGTTGTGCGAGGCGGTGAACATGGCGCCCGGCACATCGAGGGAACCGGAGGCGTAGTAGGTCATGTCGGTCGACCCCATGCCGACGTCGATCACGTCGAGGCCCTGCGACTGGACCCCGCGGGCGAAGGCATCGACCAGCTCGGGCCCCGAGGGACGCATGTCACGGGCGATGACGACCTCCGTGGTGTCCGGCTCGACCGAGCGGACGAACGCCCCGAACCCAACGCCGAGGGCCTCGCACATCGAGGCGTCGATCTGTTCGGGGTAGGTGCCCCTGATGTCGTAGGCCTTGACGATCGCGGAGAGGGAATGGTCGTCGATGGAGGTCACGGGCTCACCTTAGCCAGTGGCACCTCGGCCACTCGCCAGCACTTCTTCCTGCGACGGACTGGGCCGATAGCGCCCCCACCCGGCCATCCGACGGATGCGGATCAGGTCGCGGAGCAGCAGGGCGGTGTCGGCGACGATGCGCACCGACGACCCCTGCCGATTGGAGACCAGCACCGGCACCTCGCGGATCGAGAGCTGGTCCTGTTCGGCGATCAGGAACAGCTCGACGTCGAAGGCGAAGCCGTCGATCGTGGTGCGTTCGAACACCGCCCGACCGATGTCGGAGCGGAACCCCTTCACCCCGCACTGGGTGTCGCGGAAGTGCCCCAGCAACACCAGGTGGGTGAGCCAGTTGATGACCCGACCGCCGACCTCGCGCAGCCGTCGGGCCCGCACGAGGGTGGTGGTCTCGGTGTGGCGACGCGACCCGACGACCATGTCCCAGCCGTCCTCGAGCTCGGCGAGGAGCTGGGCGACGACATGGGGTGGGTAGGCGAGGTCGGCGTCGGTGAAGACGACCGATCGGCCCGCTGCGCCGAGCATGCCGGCCCGCACGGCCGCCCCCTTGCCCCGATTGCGGGGTTGCACCAGCACGCGGGCCCCGGCCCGGGCGGCTGCCTCGGCGGTGTCGTCGGCGCTGCCGTCGTCGACGACGAGGATCTCGACGTCGCCCACGCCGACCACCGGTTCGAGATCGCTGAACAGGGTCGTGACGGTCAGCTCGATCGAGTCGCCCTCGTCGTAGGCCGGCACGACGACGGTGAGCCGGTGGCTGCCGGGCGCCGGACCGCGCTCGACCCGCTCCCCCATCTCGCGACGCACCTCGTTGAAGAGCACCCAGCGATAGGCGGTCCACCGCACGACGGCGGCGAAGCCCATGGCGACGAGCTTGGAGACCGTGCCGGGGTCGGTGACGAGGGAGGCGAGGGCCAGCACGGCCAGGTCGACCAGGCCGGCGACGACCGCGGTCGCCGCGAACGCCCCCGGCGACGAGACCCATCGGGCGGTGCGCCGAGCGTCGCGGAAGGTGATCGAACGGTTGCCGAGATACGCGACGACGGCGGCCACGACGAGGGCGACGACGTCGGCCCGCAGCACGCCGCGGTCGCGCAGCGCCAGGAACAGCCCGACGTCGAGGGCGGTCGCGACCAGCCCGACGAGGGCGAAGAAGCGGAGCCGGCTCCTCACGCAGTCGGCTCCTCGACGGTGGGCTCCTCCTCAGTGGTCAGCACAGTGCGCCGATCCAGTCGCGCCAGGCCCACGAGCGCAGCGACACCGGCGAGGGTGAGGATCCAGCCGGCGTACTCGACCCACGTCGATCGGTAGCGGAGCTCGACCTCGGTGTCGGTGGGCACGACCACCATCAGGTTCGGGCCGACCCGCCACGGGCCGTCGGCCCCCGAGGCGGTCCAGTTCGGGAAGTACGACATCTTCACCAGCACCGGGGTGCCGGGCTCGTCGACGGTGAAGGAGAGCGAGTCGGTCCCGGCGACGATGTCGCTCACCCGGGCGGCCTCCACGGGCTCGCCGTCGGTGGACAGCAGCGTGGTGACGCGGGCCCACGACGCCGGGCCGTCCTCGGCCGGCATCGCCTGGTAGGCGGTGGGGTTGCCGTAGTAGGCGACCGCCTGGCTGAGCCAGCCCAGCTCGAACCGGCTCGGGTCCTCGCCCGCTTCGGCCGACGGCGCGCCGGACGCGACGACCGGCTCGTAGGCGAGCCCTTCGGCCAGCTCGGACCCGGCCACCTCGAACACGACGAAGGGCGGCGACTCGGCCAGCTCGGTGAGTCGCTCGTCGTCACGGGCGGCCGAGATCGCGGTGTCGGTGGAGGCGAGGTAGTAGCGCACGCCCATCACCTGGAGTTGGTCGATCCCGCGCTCGAGGTCGAAGGGCCCGTAGGGGAGGTCACGCTGGGCTCGCGACGGGTTCTCGGACAGGCGCGACTGGTTGAGGAAGTGGAACGGCGTCGTGGCCGACGATTCGAAGTAGAGGCCCTCCATCGAGCCGATGCAGCCGTCGGTCCAGTGGGGCAGCAGCATCAGCGCCATCGGCGTGCCGTAGCGGTCGAACTCCTTGTCGTACTCCCACATCGCCCGACCGCACCCGTTGGTGGCGCCGACCTCGTCCATCGTGTCGACGACCGCGCGGTACTCCGCATAGGAGCGCTTGTCCTCGTAGCCCGAGTAGTTCCAGGCGGCCCAGGTGCCCACGAAGGAGTTGGCCGACGACGTGAGGCCGAGCCAGGTGTAGTCACCCTCGGCGTTGGTCGACCCGAACGGCAGGATGCGCAGCGGCAGCGACAGGGCGAACAGCATGGCGACGACGGCGGCGATCGTGGCACCGCCGACCGTCGAGCGGTCCGGGGCGTCGACCCGGCCCGAGACCATCGAGGCCGACATGCGGGCGACCAGGGCGACGCCGACGGCGGCGACGATGAACACCGACAGGTAGTAGAAGGGCAGCAACCGGGCGTTCCACAGCTTGGCCTCGGGCAGGTTGGCGACCGCGGTCACCGAGGTGCCGGCGAGGACGGTGAACAGGATGCCGAGTCGGTCCCGCACCAGGAACGACACCACGGCACCCACGGCGGCCACGGGCAGGGCGATCAGCATCGGGGTGGTGAGCAGCGACGGGCCGATCTCGTCGAGCCGTTCCCATCCCATGTCGTTGAAGTAGGGCTCGCGCACGTAGAACGGCAGCAGCCAGAACATGGCGAGCAGGGCAGCGGCCGGGCCGACGCCGAACAGCCAGCGGGCCCGCTGCCAGACCCGCCCGTCGGCGGCCATGATCGACACGGCGACGATGGCGAACGACGCGACGGCGGCCAGGGTCACGGGCAGCCGGGTGCCCTCGGCGAGGCCGACCGGCACGAGCGACAGGGTGATCGCGATCGCCAGCGCCCAGCCACGGGGAAGCTCGCGATCGAGGAGTACGACCACGGCGAGGGCGACGACGGTGAAGATCAGCGGGATGACGTGGCAGAGCGCGACCAGGGCGATCACGACCGCGGCGAGGAGACGGTGGGAGCGCTCGCCGTCGAGGTCGCGGTCGAGCCCACGGGCGACCAGCCCGATCGCCAGCAGCGACAGCGCCAACGACAGGGCGAAGGCGAACTCGCCGGCGAGGGTCGAGGCGATGTTGCCGCCGTAGATGTTGAAGTTGGTGTCGAACAGGAACACCGTCGCGGCGATCGCGACGAAGGCGGGCACCGGCTGGGGCGATCCGAACCAGCGGGCCATCGCGTAGGCGCAGGCCGGCATGGCGACGAGTCCGGCGACCGAGACCAGCTTGAAGGCCACGCCGTAGGGCATCCCGACGACGAGCACGGCGGCGACGAGGCCGACGGTGAGGACCGTGCCGGCCCGTTCGGGGAAGCGGCGCCGGGCCCAGCGGACCCCGAAGGCCAGGGGCACGCAGGCGAGCAGGCCGAGCCAGGTCGGCGCGCCGGCGTTGAGGGCGATGATCGCGAGCGCCGGGACCACCATGTAGAAGTGGTAGGCGGGGAAGCCGGCGTACCAGTCGGGGGTCCAGCCCGTCAGCCGGCCGGCCGGTAGGAGGTGGTCGCGCATGAAGGCCGGTCCCCACACGTGAGCGCCCATGTCACCACCCGCCGGCGTCGAGTCGGTGAGCAACAACTCGGGCCGCAGCTGGCGGAGCACGAACGCCATGCACACGACGACGACCAGCGGCCCGCCCAGGGTGTGCAGGGGCGGGAGCCGCGCCGCCAAGCGACGCGCCAGGTCGGCCCACACCGGTTCGGCGGGGACGGGATCGTCGATCTGATCGTCGAGCACGGGATCCGGCTCGAGTTCGGGAGTGTCCACCTCGGTCAACATGCCGCCACCAATGGTGCCACCTGGCCGAGGCGCGCTCGCGTCAGCGGCGCAGCCTCAGCGGCGACGCCCCGACTTCTGCCCGATTTCGGCGAGGGCGCCGGTGAGATGGAACGGCTTGCCCTCGCGACGCCAACTGCGGGTGTCGCAGGTGGTGCACGAGATCATCTCGAGATCGGTGTCCTCCACCGTCATCGCGATCACCACGAGATCCTTGGTGCACGTCGGACACTGCTCCTGCGACATCGCCATGCCGTTCGCGTCGGCCGCATCGCCGCCCCGGTGAGCGACCCGGCGCCGAATGGGCCGTGCGACCCAGTCCCGTCCGACCCGGTCTTGTGCAACCCAGTCGTCACGAGAAGACGAGGAGCTGGACGACGGCGGTGAGGTTGAACCCGAGGTGGGCCGCCCACGCCGGCCCCAGCCGGTCGGTTCGCACCAGCGCCAACCCGCACACGGCGCCGATCACGATCAGGCCCGGGGTCTGCACCAGCTGGAAGTGGACCAGGGCGAAGATGACGGCCGACACCGCCAGGGCCACCCGGTCGTCGAACCGGCGGCGGAGCGCCCCGAGCAGCACCCCCCGGTAGAAGAACTCCTCCGCCGCGGGCGCCACGACGAGAGCGATCCAGATCAGCAGCAGCGCCCCGCCGACGCCGTCGGCCCGGTCGGCGAGGTCGCGCGCCGCCCCGCCGGCGTCGAGGTCGGCGACCAGGTTCAGCAGTGCGTAGAGCCCGTTGATGCCCACCAGCTGGGTGACGACCCCGATCGGCAACCAGATCGCCAGGTCGCGCCACTCGATCCCGAGGGCGAAGTCGACGACCGGCCCGCGCCCCGACGACGACGAGATCGCGCTCGACACCCCGACGTAGACGGCGGCGCCGACGGCCTGGGCGACGGCGACCGCCCACAGCGGGATCGGCGCCGTGGTCTGTCCGACGGCCACCAGCGCGACGGTCGGCGCCAGCTGGGCGAGCACCAGCACCCCGAAGACGTGACCGATGCCCCACCGGGGTGCAGCGGCTGGTGAGGTTCGGGACACGGGAGTGACGGTATCGGGCCGCCCGACCAAGGCTCGGGCCGCCGCAGTGCCTATCCTTGGCGTATGTCTGACAACGGCTCGACCCCTCCCCCGCCTCCCCCGGGCCGCAACCCCCGTCTCCCCGGCCGCAACGACGGCGGCTGGCCGCGTTGGACGGTGTCGGTCGTGGTGGCCGTGGGCATCGCTCTGATGATGATGATGGCGTTCTTCAACAGCACGCCGACCGAGACGATCTCCTACAGCGAGTTCCTGACCGACGTCCGTGAGGGCGAGGTCGCCAGCGTCACCTACGACAACACCAACGCCGAGCTCGAGGTCGTCACCGCCGCCGGTGAGACCTACACCACCACCGCCCCCGACGGACTCAGCGACGACGACCGGGCCCTGCTCGCCACCAGCGGTGTGGAGCTGACGGCCGAGACCCCGCAGCCCGGCCTCCTCAGCAGCCTGATCCCGATCTTCCTTCCCTTCATGATCATCATCGGCTTCTTCTGGTGGATGGCCCGCCGCCAGCAGAGCCAGATGGGCGGCATCATGTCGATCGGCCGCTCGAAGGCGAAGACCTACACCACCGAACGGCCCGGCACGACCTTCGCCGACGTCGCCGGCTACGGGGCGGTGAAGAAGGAGGTGACCGAGGTCGTCGACTTCCTCAAGGATCCGAGCAAGTTCGCCGAGGTCGGCGCCCGCATCCCGAAGGGTGTGCTCCTCGTCGGCCCTCCCGGCACCGGGAAGACCCTGATCGCCCGCGCCGTCGCCGGCGAGGCCGGGGTGCCGTTCCTGTCGGTGACCGGTTCGGACTTCATGGAGATGTTCGTCGGCGTCGGCGCCTCCCGGGTGCGCGACCTGTTCAACGAGGCCCGGAAGATGGGCAAGGCGATCATCTTCATCGACGAGATCGACTCGATCGGCCGCAAGCGCGGCGCCGGCCTCGGCGGCGGCCACGACGAGCGTGAGCAGACCCTCAACCAGATGCTGGCCGAGATGGACGGCTTCGAGGCCACCGAGGGCATCGTGATGATGGCCGCCACCAACCGGCCCGACATCCTCGACCCGGCCCTGCTGCGCCCGGGCCGCTTCGACCGTCAGGTCGTCGTGCCGCTGCCCGAGCTCGACGACCGCAAGCAGATCCTCGCCGTGCACATGAAGCACAAGAAGATGGCGGAGGACGTCGACGTCAACCTGATCGCTCGCGGCACGCCCGGCATGAGCGGCGCCGACCTGTCCAACCTGGTCAACGAGGCCGCGCTGTTCGCCGTGCGCGGCGGCTCGAAGCGCATCAGCGCCCTCCACTTCGACCAGGCCCGCGACCGGGTGATCATGGGCGTGAAGCGCGACTCCCTCGTGATGAGCGAGAGCGAGCGGGAGATGACCGCCTACCACGAGGGCGGCCACGCCCTCTGCGCCGCCGTCCTGCCCGGCTACGACCCCCTCCACAAGGTGACGATCATCCCGACCGGCATGGCCCTCGGCGTGACGATGACCCTCCCCGAGGAGGACCGTCACTCGATGCGCAAGACCCAGGCCGAGAACATGATCACGATGGCGCTCGGCGGCCGCAACGCCGAAGCCCTCGTGTTCGACGTCGTGTCGTCGGGCGCCGCCAACGACCTCCAGCAGGCGACGAACATCGCCCGCCGCATGGTCACCGAGTGGGGCATGAGCGAGAAGATCGGTCCGATGTCGTTCTCGAGCGGCGGCCCGGTCTTCCTGGGCGACGACATGATGAACTCCAAGGAGTTCTCCGACGACACCGCCCGCCTCATCGACGAGGAGGTGCACCGCATCCTGGCCGAACAGGAGGAGCGGTGCCGCAACCTGCTCACCGAGCACCGTCGGGCCCTCGACCTGATCGCTCGGAACCTGCTCGAGCACGAGACGATCAGCGGCGAGGACGTCGCCCGCCTGATCGAGACGGCCAGCGTCAGCGCTGCTGCTCCCGCTCCGCTAGAGCAGTAGCGAGCTTCTCGGCCTCGAAGGGGCCGAAGTAGCTGTCGTGGACGACGCCCTCGGCATCGGCGACGATCGTCGAGGGCACGCCGTCGATCTTGTAGCGCTCGTGGAGCCCGCGCGGGTCGTCCTGGATCTCGATGCGCTGGGTGACCACGCCGGTGCGTCCGGCGGTCACCTCGCCCACCGTCGCCCAGGCGCTGTCGCAGCTGTTGCACGTGGCCGAGGTGAACACCGCCACGAGCACCGGGGTGCCGGGCTCGACGAAGTCGTCGCGATCGAGCTGCCGCGGCGCCCGGTAGGACGGCGCACTCGGCGGTTCGGGCCGCCGCCGTTGGAGGGCGAGCGACACGCCGACGGCGATGACGCCGAGCACGACGAGGATCACGACACGGTCCATCAGGAACCTCCCGGGACGACGGGGACGCCGGCGATCGCCGCCGAGCGCACACCGGTCTCGACCAGCGACACCTCGGCGCTGACCGGGCCCGATGCGGTCACCTCGAGGGCCACGACCGACACCGTGCTGGTGATCGGGACCAGCATCCGGCCCTCGGCGGGCACGGTGACGGTGGTCGGGGTGCCGCGCACCCCGCCGGTGATCGTGCGGATCGACACCTCGACGGGGGCGCCGTCGTCGGAGGCCGGCGCCGTGATCGCCACGGCGGTGTCGGCCAGGGTGACCACGGGGAACAGCCAGCGGTCGGCGGTGACGGTGGTGCCCCGCGACACGAGCAGCCCGCGGTCGGGCGTCGGCTGGTCGAGTTCGACCGGGTCGGTCACCTCGAGGTCGCTCTCGTCGACCTCGGGGCCCTCGTCGGTCTGGAAGCGGGTGCCTTGGAGGCGGGCGTTGGTGCCGCCGGCGCCGATCAGGGTTTCGTCGATCGCGGGATCGAGATGCCACCGTTCGGCGAGCACCGGGGTGCCGTTGGCCGACACGACCCGCACCCCGAGATCGACGGGCAGCGGCAGGCCGAGCCGGGAGGCGAGCTCGTCGACGTCGACGGTGACGACCCCGCCGGCGCGGATGTCGAGTTCCTCGGGCACCAGGCCGTAGCGACCCCGGTCGGCCGGATCGTCGGGCACGAGGTAGAGGTCGACCTCGGCGGGGAGGTCGGTGGGGTTGGTGACGACCACCTGGGCGTCGCCGCCGGCGTGGACCTGTCCGACCGGCAGCTCCCAGTCGGTGGCGGCGTCGGTCACGCCGAGGGTGAGGGCGGCGCCGATCGGACCGAGGGTGCCGTCGCTGAGCTGGAGACGCTCGACCGCGAGGCCGCCGCGCACGGTCTCGATCCGGGTCGAGACGACGGCTTCGCGCGACACGGCGTCGGTCACCTCGATCAGGCGGACCGACCGGGCCGGCACGACTGCGGCCTCGAGGTCGCCGGGGGTGACGGTGCGGGTCGGGGTCTCGAAAGTGGCCGAGAAGACGACGTCGTCGTAGGAGGGGTTGAGCAGGGCGAGGATCTGGCGGCTGTCGCGGGTGGTCGACCCGGCGGCGAAGTGCCAGGTGTCGGCGGCCGCCGTGGCGCAGGGCCCCTCGACCATGCCGAGGCTGGTGCCGATGCGGTGGCCGACGACGGCCGATCCGCCGGTGATCTCGATCACGGAGCCGGCGCTGGTGGCGTCGATCAAGCTCGACAGGCGGAACTGTTCGGCGTCGTGGGCCTCGACCCGGAACCGGAGGCTCGGGCCGGGGCCGTCGCCGGTGAGGACGTCGATCGACCCGATCACCGGCTCGGTGCCGACGTTGGTGACGTGCACGGTCTGGTCGCCGGCGGCGACGCCCATCGGGCAGTACCAGGCGCTGGAGAGCACGGCCGGGTCGGTCACGGCCGGCATCGCGAGCTCGACGGCCTCCGCGGGCTCGGCCGGGGTCGGCGCCTGGTCGAGGCGGTCGTAGGAGACGGCGGCCATCAGCACGGCGAGCACGACGACCAGGACGGCGCGGCGGATCACGCTCCCACCCATCACACTCCCACCCATCAGCTCCCACCCATCACGCTGTGACCTCGCGGTCCTCGGGGCGGGTCTGGGCGAGCAGCACGGCCACCGTGATCGCCACCAGCTGACCGATCAGCCAGGCGCGGCGGCCCCATCCCATCGGGTGGGCGACGACGGTGGCGGTGTCGCCGGCGGGGGTCTCGACGACGAGGAGCCCCGACGCCGCGGTCGACACCTCGGCACCCTCGGCGGTCCACCCCTCGGCCGGCACCGCCAACACGGCGACGCCGGACGCCGAGGCGTCGAGGGCCCAGCGGTCGACGTCGAGCCGTTCGGCGACCACGGGCTGGAGTGTCTCGACGTCGAAGGCGAGCACGGACGCGGCGGCGGCCGGCAGGTCGGCGAGGCCGTCGGCGGCCGCGGCGACGCCCACCGACGGACGGTTGTCGTAGACGACGAGGCCGGGCACGCCGGTGACGCGGCGGAGGTCGACCTGGGCGTCGAGCATCGCGATCGGATCGGCGACGCCGGGCGTGAACACCTCCCCCTCGTAGGGCACGAGCTGGGGCAGGTAGACGACGGTGTCGATACCCCACAGGGCGAGGAGTCGGCCGAGGTGGACCGTGTCGCCGGCGGCGGCCAGGTCGAGCTGCTCACCGATGCGGGGCAGGCCGCCGATCTCGGCCGGCGCCCACCGGTTTCGCAGGTCGGGAGCGCCCTGGTCGATCACGGCGAAGCGGAGGCCACCGGGGGTGGTGGCGGTGTCGAAGGGAGCGATCTCCTCGGCCGCCAGCCACAGGGTCCGGTTGGCGGTGCCGTCGTCGTTGATCAGGGCACCGACGATCGGCTCGTAGCCCTGTTGGGGGCCGCCCCAGTTGCCGTCGAGGGCGTTGCGGACGGCGCCGATGCCCAGCACGGCGAGGCCCGCGAGCCCGACGGCCCCGACCAGGCGACCCGTCCGGCTCCGGCCGTCGAGCTCCATCGCCCGGGCTGCGGCGCCGGCAGCGAGGGCGAGCCCGACGGCGGCGATCACGAGGACGGCCTCGGTGTCGAGCCCGCTGCTGGCCGACGCCCGCCGGGCGAGCCACAGCACGACGAAGGCACCGAGGGCGGCGCTCCAACCGGTGACCGACAGGTCGAAGCGGGACGACCGACCGATGGCGAGACCGACGAGGGCGAGCACGGTGAGCCCCAGGGCGGTCCACGCCGGCGCCGGGCTCGAGGGGGCGAAGCGCACGAGGTCGGCCATCGAGTCGAAGGACTCGAGCGGCGACGGGCTCCCGAGCAACCAGTCGAGGTCGCCGTCCCGCAACATCTGGAGCCCCCAGGGCCCGTGGAGGGCGACCGGGGCCGCCACGGCGACGACGGCGCCGAGCGCGAGCCGCACGAGGCCGCCGGGCCGGAAGGTGATCAGCGACGCCACGGCCACGGCGGCGAGGAGGAACAGGACGAGCAGGACGGCGCCCGGCACGAAGGTGACCGTCGCCGTGGTCGCCACCGCGACGCGCAGCAGCCGCGCCGGCACCCGCCGCCGCTGCACGCCGGGGCCGGCGTCGTCGCCGCCGTAGGGGGCGAGGCCCTGGAGCCGCAGGATGGAGCCGAGCAGGGTCGGGGCGGCACCCCACAGGATGAGGGCGTCCCAACGGCCGGCCGACAGGATGGCGCTCAGCAGCGGGTTGAAGGCATAGGCCGCGCACGCGGTGGCGGACGCGGCGGCGCTCCCGAGGGGGCGCACCAGGGTCCAGGCCCCGACCACGCCGGTGAGGATCGGGACGACCACCAGGAGCAGCTCGAGCAGGGAATCGCTCCACACCAGCTCCTGGGCGGCGCCGATGGCCGCGAACGCGGTCGGCGACGCCGATGGGAGGCCCAGCTGGGAGGAGCGCCAGGTGCCCCACCACTCGCCGAGGAGCACCCCGTCGACCGGCAGCACCGGCATCTGGCCGACGAAGCTGACCCCGCGGGTGAGCAGATGGCGCGAACCGAACACCATCACGAAGGCGATGATCGCTCCGCCGAGCACGCCGACCCGGGCCGACGACACGCCCCGGTCCTCGACCGAGGTCCGCAGCGACGACACCACGCCGGTCACCCGGTCCTGGCCGGTGCCGAGCTGGTCGCGGAAGAAGTGGGAGATCCTGGCCGAGCCGCCGACCTGGCGCTTGTGGAGTTCCCGGTCGGTGATCGTGCTGCCGGTCTCGGTCCGGAGGGCGGCCAGGGCCTTGCGGCGCTTCTGGGTGCTGCCCCACTGGGCGACGTTCCAGGTGAGGGCGCCGAGCACGGTCGTGGCCTGTCGTCGGCGCCCGGCGAGCAGGCAGTAGAGCGCCTCGAGCACGATCAGGCCGACGGCGAGGGGGGCGACCCGCACCAGCGACGACGTGGTGAGCACGGTGCGGAGCCGCTGACGGGTGAGGTCGCGGCGGCGCAGGTCGACCGGGGTGTCGCTCTCGGCGGCGGCGACCTTGGCCCGGGGCACGGCCACCACCCGGGCGCCGAGGAGCTGGGCCCGCCACGACAGGTCGACGTCGATCGCCTCGGCGTCGACCGCGGTGTCGAAGCCGCCGAGGGTGGAGAACAGGTCGGCCCGGATCAGCTGGACGCCGAGGGGCGCGACGAAGACGTCGCGCTGGGAGTCGTACTGGTCCTGATCGAACTCGTCGGGGTCGACCAGGTCGACGGTCACCCCGAACCGATCGGCGCCGAGCCCGATCTGACGCAGGCGCCGGCGGTCGTCGAGCCGGACCACCTTCGGGGTGACGACCCCGGCGTTCGAGCGGTAGAGGCCGACGACGAGCTGGGTGACGGCGTCGGGTTCGAGCACGGCGTCGTCGGCGCACAGCAGCAGCAACGGCGCCCCGTCGACCAGCGACGCCCCCTGGTTGAAGGCGGCGCCGGTGGTGGGGGCACCGGCGAGCCGGTGGAGGAAGGCGTCGGGCGCGACGGCGGCCACCCGATCGGCGATCGGCTCGGGGGTGGCGTCGACGACCAGGATCGACAGCTTCGGGTAGTCCTGGGCGACCAGCGACCCGAGGGTCTCCTCGAGGTGATCCGTCCGTCCCCGAGCGGCGACCACCGCGACGACGTCGGGAGCGTCATCGACCGCACCGTCGAGGAGGGCGGTGCCGAGGGAGGAGCGATCGGGCTCGGTCACGAAGGGGTCAGAGTACCCGTGGCGGGGGGTCGATCGGCTGCAACTGGGCGGAGTACCCAGCGTGATCGTGTCGGCCGGTTAGCATCGAGCGGTGGCCAGCCGCGTCCTCATCACCGGTGCCGGCGGGTTCGTCGGCCCCTACCTGCGTGAACACTGTTCGCGCCAGGGCGACGAGGTGACCGGCACCACGGCCAGCGACGGCCCCGACCTGCTCGACGCCCCGGCCTGGGTGGAGCTGTTCGCCCGGGTCCGACCCGACGTCGTCTATCACCTGGCCGCGTGGGCCGACGTCGGCGGTTCGTGGCAACAGCCGGTCGCCACCTTCGAGGTGAACGCCAACGGCACCCTCCACGTGCTCGAAGCGGCGCGACGCAGCGGTGTCCGTCGGGTGGTGATGATCTCGAGCGCCGACGTCTACGGCGTGGTCGCCCCCGGCGATCTCCCGCTGACCGAGACGGCGACCCCGCGGCCCAGCTCCCCCTACGGCGCCTCGAAGATCGCCGCGGAGGCCCTCGCCCAACAGCACCACCGGGGCTGGGGCCTCGAGGTGGTGATCGCCCGACCGTTCAACCACATCGGTCCCGGCCAGTCGCCTCGCTTCGCCACGTCGGCCTTCGCCGACCGGGTGGCCCGGTGCGAGGCGGACGGCGGCGGCGAGGTCCGCCACGGCGACCTGACCCCCCGACGCGACTTCACCGACGTGCGCGACGTGGTCCGGGCCTATCGCCTCCTCGCCGAGCAGGGCCGGCCCGGCGAGATCTACAACGTCTGCTCCGGTCGCTCGATCGCGATGAGCGAGGTGCTGCAGCGGCTGATCGACCAGGTCGACGTGCCCGTCAGCCACCGGGCCGACCCCGAACTCGTGCGCCCCGTCGACCTCCCGGTCCTGCAGGGCAGCGCCGACAAGCTCCACGACGCCACGGGCTGGACGCCCGAGGTGCCCCTCGACCGCTCCCTCGCCGACATCCTCGACGACGCCCGCAAGCGTCTGATCGACGCCCTCCCACCCACCGAAGGAACTCCCTCCCCATGACTCGCTCCGCACTCATCACCGGCCTCACCGGGCAGGACGGCTCCTACCTGGCCGAACTCCTCCTCGAGAAGGGCTACGACGTCCACGGCATGGTGCGTCGTTCGAGCACGGTCAACTTCGAGCGGATCTCCCACATCCAGGACGATGTCCAGATCGTGCAGGGCGACCTGCTCGACGAGAGCTCGCTGAGCGAGCTGATCCGGCGGGTCGATCCCGACGAGGTCTACAACCTGGCCGCCCAGAGCTTCGTCCAGACCTCGTGGGACCAGGCGGTGCTCACCGGCGACACGACCGCGCTCGGGGTGACCCGGATGCTCAACGCGGTGAAGAACACCAATCCCGAGATCCGCTTCTACCAGGCGTCGTCGTCGGAGATGTTCGGCAAGGTGCAGGAGGTCCCCCAGACCGAACGCACGCCGTTCTACCCGCGCAGCCCGTACGGCGTGGCCAAGGTCTACGGCCACTGGATCACCGTCAACTACCGGGAGAGCTACAACCTCCACGCGTCGAGCGGCATCCTGTTCAACCACGAGAGCCCCCGGCGCGGCCTCGAGTTCGTCACCCGCAAGATCTCCAACCACGTGGCCCGCATCAAGCTCGGCCTCGCCACCGAGCTGCGTCTCGGCGACCTCCACCCCGAGCGCGACTGGGGCTTCGCCGGCGACTACGTCGAGGCGATGTGGCTGATGCTCCAGCAGGACACCCCCGACGACTACGTGGTCGCCACCGGGCAGACCCACTCGGTGCAGCGGTTCTGCGAGCTGGCCTTCGGCCACGTCGACCTCGACTGGCAGGAGTACGTCGTGCAGGACGAGCGCTTCATGCGCCCCGCCGAGGTCGACCTGCTGATCGGCGACCCGGCCAAGGCGAAGCAGCAGCTCGGCTGGGAGCCGAAGACCAGCTTCGAGCAGCTCGTCGCCATGATGGTCGAGGGCGACCTCGACCTGGTGGCCCGCCAGCAGCGCGAACTGGCGTGAGTTCGGTCGCCGTTGGCTCCGTCGCGGTCGGCTCCGTCGCTGTGGTCTGTGGCGGCGTCGGCGCGGCACGCCTACTGCGCGGCTTCGTCGGCCGGGTGCCGGCCGACGAGCTGACGGCGATCGTCAACGTCGCCGACGACATGGTGCTCCACGGGCTCCACATCTCCCCCGACCTCGACACGATCACCTACACCCTGGCCGACGCCGTGTCGGCCGAGCGGGGCTGGGGGCTCGAGGGCGAGACGTGGCAGGCGATGACCCAGCTCGCCCGCTACGGGGGCGAGTCGTGGTTCAACCTCGGCGACAAGGACCTCGCCACCCACCTGTACCGCACCCAGCGCCTCGGCGAGGGCGCCACGCTCAGCGAGGTGACCACCGAGATCGCGGCCGCCTGGGAGCTGGCCCTCACGATGGTGCCGGTGACCGACGATCCGATCCGCACGATGATGGCGACCGTCGATCACGGCGAGATCAGCTTCCAGCGCTACTTCGTGGAACACCAGCACTCGATCGCGGTCACCGGCGTCCGCTTCGACGGCGCCGACGCAGCCCGCCCGTCGCCGACGGCGCTCGCCGCCCTCGAGTCGGCCGACCACCTCGTGATCGCCCCGTCGAATCCGGCGGTGTCGATCGACCCCGTCCTGGCGGTGCCCGGTGTGCGCGACATCCTCGCCCGGCGGCGCGACGACGTCGTGGCCGTCTCGCCGATCGTCGGCGGCAAGGCCCTCAAGGGCCCGGCCGACCGGCTCCTGGTCGAGCTCGGGCGCGAGGCCTCCGCGCTGGCGGTGGCCGAGTGGTACGCCGAGGTGGTCGGCACCCTGATCATCGACACCGCCGACGCCGACCTGGCGCCCGCCATCGAGGCCCTCGGCGTGCGCGCGATCGTGACCGACACGATCATGGCCAACCCCGGCGTGACCGAGCGCCTCGCCGAGCTGGCGACGACCCGGGCCTGAGCGACTACGCGGGCCGGATCAGCTCGAACAGGTCGTCGCTGTTGGAGTAGAGGTTGCCGACGTGGCGGCCGACCGCTCGCAGGGCGGCCTGGTCGACCCGGGTGCCGTCCAGCAGGCTCGGGTGGACGTGTATGGCCACGGCCTCGCCGATCACGAGGGCGTTGCCCGAGCCGGGGCGGCCGACCTCGACGACCTGGGTGACCACACACTCCATCGCCGCCTTGCACTCCCCCACGATCGGCGGCCCGATCTTCGTCGAGGGCATGGCGGTGAGACCGACGAGATCGAACTCGTCGACGTCGGCCTCCACGCTGGCCGACGTGGCGTTCATCGCCTCGACCACCTCGGCGGTCACGATGTTGACGCTGAACTCGCCCAGCCGCTCGACGTTGTCGAGGGTGTCCTTGCGGACCCCGCGCCCCGGGGCGAACACGACGGTGGGCGGGTTGCCCGACATCACGTTGAAGAAGGAGTAGGGCGCCAGGTTGGGCACGCCGTGCTCGCCGAGGGTCCCGATCCAGCCGATCGGGCGGGGCACGACGAGCC
>JBPEXC010000360.1:0-12165 GCA_052032035.1 Acidimicrobiales bacterium
CCCGCCTCGACCTGTCGAGTGTGGCGCTGGGGCCCGACGACGAGGTGATCGGGTTCAGCCTGGCCAAGCGGTTCGAGGCCGACGACGAACTGTTGGGCCGGTCCGAGGCCTGGATCGACAACCTCGGCACCCTGGCCGCCTGGCGTCGCCAGGGGGTGGCCTCCGCCCTGATCGCCCACTCGCTCCGAGCGTTCGCCGATGCCGGACTGACCCATGCTGCGCTCGGGGTCGACACCGAGAATCCGACCGGGGCGGCCGGCCTCTACGCCTCGCTCGGCTTCGTGCCGGCGCACCGCTTCGTCGTCCACCAACGGTGTGTCGGACGACACCCCGGCGACCCGGGGTGACCGTCAGCTGATCGGAACGTGACGGTGCGTGGTAGTTGAAAATTGTTATTTCTTTCACGCAACTCATGGCAAACGCCGCGAAACCGAGCATCATGGTCACTGCCCGAGGTCGTCGGATTGCCGCCGCCCCCGACGGCCTCGGGCTCTTTCACCGGTCGGCGCTCCGGTGAGCACCGGTCGGACCGGTTCAGACCTCCCAGTAGGGGTCGTCGAGCGGCGGATCCGGCAGCCGGTCCTCGACGCGGGGTTCGGCCAGCACCCGAGCGGCGACCAGGCCCGCGATCGCCCCGAACAGGTGGCCCTCCCACGAGATGCCGGGCCGCGGCAGGAAGCCGGAGATCAGGCCCCCGTAGAGCATGATCGCCACCATCGCGGTGGCGCCGGCGGCCAACCGGCGCTCGAAGACCGCGGCGCCGATCAGGGCGCCGAAGTAGCCGAACACCACCCCGCTGGCCCCGATGTGGTTGCCGCCACCGGCCAGCATCCAGGTGAGCAGACCGCCGAGCACGGCGACCACGACGGTGGTGGTGAGCCAGTAGCGGAGCCCGCGCACCGCGACGAGGCCGCCGAGGATCGCGAACGGGGCCGAGTTGGCGATCAGGTGCCACCAGCCGTTGTGGAGGAACGGGGCCCACAGGATCCCGTCGAGCCCGGAGGCCTCCCGCGGGCGGATGCCGTTGGCCTGGAGATCGGGGGTGAACGGGATGGCATCGACGATCTCGACCGCCCAGAGGGACGCGAGCAGCACGCCGACCACGCGCACCGCCGTGCCGATCCCGCGCTCGTCGTCGGCCTGCTCGGGGGTGCCGTCGCCGCCGAGGGCGCTGAGGGAGAAGTCGCTCATGACCCCATCGATCGTCCCACACCCCGACGCAAATCGGTTGTCGGCCGAGCGGAGGGCTGGCAGCGTTGCCGCCATGCCGACGCCTCTCGACCTCGCTCGGATCGAGGCCATCCGTGCCGCCTCGCCGGGGTTCACCGACCACGTGCACCTCAACAACGCCGGCTCGTCGATCCCGTCGGACGCGGTGGTCGACGCCATGGTCGACTACCTCCGCTTCGAGGCCCGGGTCGGCGGCTACGAGGCGAAGACGGCACGGCTCGACGAGGTGGATGCGTTCCGGCCGGCGCTGGCCGAGCTGTTGGGGGTCGATCGAGGTGAGATCGCGTTCATGCCCAACGACACCGCCGGCTTCGCCGCTGCGGTGTGGGGGCTGACGGCCACCGGGGCGATCGGGGCCGGCTCCCGGATCCTGGTCGACCGGGCCACCTACGTCTCCCACTACCTGGCGCTGCTGCAGCTCGCCGGCCGTCACGACCTCGAACTGGTGGCGATCCCGAGCGACCCCTCGGGGGTCGTCGACCTCGACGCGCTCGACGACCTGCTCGACGAGCGCGTCGCCGCCGTCTCGCTCACCCACGTCGGCACCCACCGCGGGTCGATCAACCCGGTGGCCGACGCAGGCCGGCGGATCCGGGCCGGGAGCGACGCCGTCTTCCTCCTCGACGCCTGTCAGTCCGTCGGCCAGCTGCCGGTCGATCTCCGGGCGATCGACTGCGACGTGGCCACCGCCACCGGCCGGAAGTTCCTGCGGGGGCCGCGGGGGTCGGGCCTTCTCTACGTGCGGGCCGGCCTGCAGGACCGCATCGACCCGCCGGGCATCGACGGTGCCAACACCGCCTGGGTCGACGCCGACACCTACGCCCCCGGCGGCGACGCCCGCCGGTTCGAACCCTTCGAGGCATCGTTCGCCGTGCAGGTCGGGTTCGGGGTGGCGATCGGCGAACTGCTCGAGCTCGGCATCGAGCCGATCGGCCAACGGGTCGCCGCGCTCGGGGAACGACTGCGGGGCGCGCTCGGCGAGGTCGCCGGTGTGACGGTGCACGACGGCGGCATCGAACGGGGCGGCATCGTGACCTTCACCCAGGAGGGTCGATCACCCGCCGAGGTGCACGCCTCGCTGGCGGCGGCTGACGTCGCCGTGAGCGTCACCGCCGTCGGCTCGGCCCGGCTCGATCTCGGGGTCGGCGACGCGCCGACCGAGGCGGTGCGGGCCTCGGTCCACTACCCCAACACCGACGACGACCTCGATCGCCTCGTCGAGGTGGTGGCCGCCGGCTGAGCGGGCACGGCCGCCGGGCGCAGCACTTTCCAATGGGCGGGACAACGCGAGACGGCGTCGAACCCACCGTCTAGCGTCTGGCGCGGCACATCGTTGGACGTCGAAGCAGTGCCGGGGGGTAGCCGATGCGCAACGCGACCATCTCGAAGGTCCTGGTGGCCAACCGCGGCGAGATCGCCGTGCGGGCGTTCCGGGCCGCCACCGAACTCGGCATCGCGACGGTGGCGATCCACACCTACGAGGATCGCAACTCGCTCCACCGCTCCAAGGCCGACGAGTCCTACCAGATCGGCGAGGTCGGTCGGCCGGTGCGGGCCTATCTCGACATCGACGCCATCATCGACGTCGCCGTTCGCTCGGGCGCCGACACCATCTACCCCGGCTACGGCTTCCTGTCCGAGAGCCCCGACCTCGCCGAGGCGTGCGCGGCGGCAGGCATCACCTTCGTCGGCCCGCCCGCCTCGGTGCTCGAGCTGACGGGCAACAAGATGCGGGCACGCCACGCCGCCCTCGAGGCCGGCCTCCCGGTGCTGGCCCAGACCCCGGCGGTCACCTCGGCCGCCGACGCCCTCGCCCAGTGCGACGACATCGGGTTCTCCCTCTTCGTCAAGGCGGCCGCCGGCGGCGGCGGTCGCGGCCTGCGCCGGATCGAGCGGCGGGAGGAGCTCGGCGACGCCGTCGCATCCGCGATGCGCGAGGCCGAGTCGGCGTTCGGCGACCCGACCGTGTTCCTCGAGGAGGCCGTCACCGACGTCCGCCACATCGAGGTCCAGGTGCTCGCCGGCGCCGACGGCGAGGCCGTCCACCTGTTCGAGCGCGACTGCTCGGTGCAGCGACGCTTCCAGAAGGTCGTCGAGATCGCCCCCGCCCCGCGCCTCGACCCCGACCTGCGAGCCGAGCTGTGCGCGCACGCCGTCGCCTTCGCCCGCCACATCGGCTACCGCAACGCCGGCACCGTCGAGTTCCTCGTCGACGGCACCGGCCGCCACGTCTTCATCGAGATGAATCCTCGCATCCAGGTGGAGCACACCGTCACCGAGGAGGTGACCGACGTCGACCTCGTCGCCTCCCAGCTCCGCATCGCCGCCGGCGCCTCCCTCGACGACCTCGGCCTGCGCCAGGACGAACTGCGGACCCGCGGGTTCGCGATCCAGTGCCGGGTGACGGCGGAGAACCCGGCCGACGACTTCCGGCCCGACACCGGACGCATCGCCGCCTACCGGATGCCCGGCGGTGCCGGCGTCCGCCTCGACGGCGGCGCCGGCTACAGCGGCGCCGAGATCACCCCCTACTTCGACTCGTTGCTGGTGAAGCTCACCTGTCGCGGCGCCGACTTCGAGACCGCGGTCCGGCGGGCGCGCCGCTCCCTCGCCGAGTTCCGGGTGCGGGGCATCTCGACCAACATCGCCTTCCTGCGGGCCCTGCTCGACGACCCGGCGTTCCGGGCCGGTGGGGTCACGACCGCCTTCATCGACGAACGCCCCGAACTCACCTCGTCGTCGCTCGGCCTCGACCGGGCCACCCGGCTCCTCGGCTACCTGGCCGACGTCACCGTCAACCGGCCCCACGGCGCCGCCCCCACCCCGGTCGATCCGCTGTCGAAGCTCGGGCCCCGCCCGGTCGAGCCCCCGCCCGCCGGCTCCAAGCAGCGCCTCGACGAGCTCGGTCCCGAGGGCTTCGCCGCGGCGCTCCGAGCCCAGACGGCGTTGGCCGTCACCGACACGACCCTGCGCGACGCCCACCAGTCGATCCTGGCCACCCGCATGCGCACCTTCGACCTCGTGGCCGGTGCCCGCCACATGGCGGCCGGCCTGCCCGAGCTGGTGAGCCTCGAGTGTTGGGGCGGCGCCACGTTCGACGTGTCGATGCGGTTCCTCCACGAGAGCCCGTGGGAGCGGCTCGAACGGATCCGTGAGGCCGCCCCCAATCTGTGCCTCCAGATGCTGCTGCGGGGCCGCAACACCGTCAGCTACGCACCCTCGCCCGACGCCGTGTGCGAGGCGTTCGTCGCCGAGGCCCATCGCACCGGCGTCGACGTGTTCCGGATCTTCGACGCCCTCAACGACACCGACCAGATGGCTCCGGCGATCCGGGCCGCCGTCGCGGTCGGCGGTCTGGCCGAGGGCACCCTGTGCTACTCGGGCGACCTGTCGAACCCCGACGAGACCCTCTACGACCTCGACTACTACCTGCGCATTGCCGAGCAGCTCGTCGACCTCGGAGCCCACGTGTTGTGCATCAAGGACATGGCCGGCCTGTTGCGGGCCCCGGCCGCCCACACCCTGGTGACCGCCCTGCGGGAGCGCTTCGATCAGCCCGTCCACCTCCACACCCACGACACCGCCGGCGGCCAGCTCGCCACCTACCTGGCCGCCCTCGACGCCGGCGTCGACGCGGTCGACGCCGCAGCGCCGCCGCTGTCGGGCATGACCAGCCAGCCCTCGATCGGGGCGCTGGTCGCCGCCACCGACCACGCCGAGCGGGCCACCGGGTTGTCGCTCGAGGCGATCGGCGACCTCGAGCCCTACTGGGAGTCGGTCCGCAAGCTGTACGCCCCCTTCGAGGCCGGACTCTCGGCGCCGACGGCGACGGTCTACCGCCACGAGATCCCCGGCGGGCAGCTCTCCAACCTGCGCCAGCAGGCGATCGCCCTCGGCCTCGGCGATCGGTTCGAGGAGATCGAGCAGCGCTACGCCGAGTGCAACCAGCTGCTCGGCCGGCCGATCAAGGTGACGCCGTCGTCGAAGGTCGTCGGCGACCTCGCCCTCCACCTGGTGGCGAGCGGGGTGAGCGTCGACCAGCTCGAGGCCGAGCCGGCCAAGGTCGACCTGCCCGACAGCGTCGTGGCGTTCCTGCGGGGCGAACTCGGCGAGCCCGAGGCCGGCTTCCCCGAACCGTTCCGCACCGCCGCGCTCGAGGGGCGAACGGGTTCGTCGAGCGACGCAGCCGCCGAGAAGGCCGACGCGACCGGCGACGCCGCCGACGCTGAGGCCCGGGCCGAGCTGGGCGCCCTCGCCGAGGGCGAGCTCCGGCGCTGGCTCGACGACCGGCTGTTCCCCCAGCCGGCCGCCTCCTACCGCTCGATGCGCGACCAGTACGGCGACCTGTCGGTCGTGCCGACGGGGCTGTTCTGGTACGGCATGGAGACCGATGGCGACGAGGTGTCGATCGGCCTCGGCCGCGGGGTGCGGCTGCTGGTCGGGCTGGAGGCCGTCGGCGAACCCGACGACGCCGGCGTGCGGTCGGTGGTGTTCCGCCTCAACGGCCAGCTGCGGCCGGTCGAGGCCGTCGACCGGTCGGTCGCGACGTCGGTCGTCGAGGCGTTGCGGGCCGACCCCAACGACCCCGGGCAGGTGCCGGCGCCGTTCCGCGGCGTGGTCCACCCGAGCGTGGCGGTCGGCGACGCCATCGAAGAGGGCCAATCGGTGGCCACGATCGAGGCGATGAAGATGGAGAGCCAGATCACCTCGCCGATCGCCGGCGTGGTCGACCGGATCGTCGTCGCCGGTGGCGGTTCGGTCGAGGGTGGCGACCTCCTCCTCGTCGTGCGCCCGGCGGGCACCGCCGACAGCCCCACCCTCGACCTCGAGGGTGCCGGCTAGTCGATCTCGAGAACGACCGGGGCTGCCGGGACGTCGGGGGTGGCGGCGTCGTCGGCAGCGGCGACCACCCGGACGCTGCGCAGGTCGGGCACCCGGGCCGCCGGGGTGATGTCCCACGGCTGATCGCCGACGGCGATCACCGTCGCGCCGGCCGCCGCTCCGGCCGCCCCGCCCGAGGGGGAATCCTCGAACACGACACAGCGGGTCGGGTCGACGCCGAGCAGCCGGGCCCCGGCGAGGAACGGATCCGGGTGCGGCTTGCCGCGGTCGACGTCGTCGGCCGTCACGTGGGGCACCGGCGGGGTGATGCCGGCGTGACGCCAGCGCACCTCGGCCAGGCGCGGCGTCGCCGAGGTCACGATCGTCCAGCACCCGTCGGGCAGCGCGGCGAGGAGGTCGAGCGCCCCCGGGATCGGGTCGACGTCGGAGGAGTACTCGATCTCGAGGTCCTCGAGTCGGGCGAACGCCTCGTCGACCCGCTCGGCCGGCAGGAACCGGGCGAGGGTGTCGACGGCGCGGACGCCGGCCAGGTGGCGGGCCACCTCGTCGAAGTCGAGCCCCTCCTCGTCGCACAGGTGCTTCCATCCGGCGTGGGTCGGCCCGTGGGAGTCGACGAGAACGCCGTCGTTGTCGAACAGGACTGCGTCGGCTTCGATGCGCACCCGGTCACGCTAGGGCGTCGGCCGTCGATCGGGGAGCGTTGCCCATCACAACGGGCAGTTCGGGCACACCGCCCTGGGGTACGTTCGAGGCGAACCGGTCTCGATGAATGGCGGTCCCGTGGCGCGTGAACGCGAGCTGAAGATCGTGATCGACGACCCCCTCGCGGGTCTGGCCAGCCTGGCCGGCGGGTCGCTCGGCGCGGCGGAGACCCGCCACATCGAGGACGTCTACCACGACGCCCCCGACCTCCGCCTCGCCCGCTTCGGTGTCACCCTGCGCTGGCGGGAGGGGGACGGGTGGACCGTCAAGCTCCCGATCTCGCGTTCGGAGCGCGCCCTCGACCGCCACGAGCTCGTGGTGCCGGGCGACGCGGGCTGGGTGCCCGATGCCGCCCGGGCCCTCGTCGCCGGCTACCTCCGCTCCGCCGAACTGATCCCGGTCGCCACGTTCTCCACCACCCGCACCGCCCGGCCGCTGTTGATCGACGACGAGGTCGTGGCCGAGGTGACCGACGACGACGTGCGCGCCGACACCGCTGCCATCGGTGTGGTCGGTGCGGCCGGTGCGGTCGGTGCGGTCGGAGCCGCCGGCGGTCGACGGGTCCGCTTCCGTGAACTGGAGATCGAACTCGCCCCCGACGCCGACGACGCCGTGCTCGACCGGGTCGCCGAGGCGCTGCCGACCGGGTTGCGTGAGCTCTCCGGCCCCCCGATGCCCAAGCTCGTGCGCGCCCTGGGCGACGCGGCGCGAGCCGAGGCCGACGTGGTGGCACGACCCGTGCCGGTCCCGGCGACGGTCGGGGCCGTGACGGTAGAGGCCCTGGTGGCCCGGTCGCTCGCCGAGGAGACGCTCGCCCTCCTGGCCGCCCTCCCGCTGGTGCGGATCGACGACTCGGCGACCCGACCGGTGCATCGGGCGCGGGTGGCCACGCGTCGGCTCCGCGCGACGCTGCGCGCCTTCGGCCCGCTCCTCGACCCGACGTGGGCCGAGCCGCTGCGCGCCGAACTCGGCTGGCTCGCCGCCGAGCTCGGTCGCGTCCGCGACCTCGACGTGATCGGCCAGACCCTCGTCGACGCGCCGGCCGAGGTCGGGGCCCACCTGGCGGACGAACGGGTTCGGGTGCGGCGCGACCTGCTGGTCCACCTCGTCGACGGCCGCGCCGTCGATCTCTACGACGCCCTCGTCGCCGCCGCCGACCGACCGCGCCTGCGCGACGGTGACGCCGACCCCGCCCATCTCGACGTGGCGGCGGTGGTCGCTCCGGCGTGGAAGGCGCTCCGCCGGTCGGTGCGAGCGCTCGACGCCCTGGCCGACGACGCGGACGTGATCGAGGCCCACCACCAGGTGCGGATCCGGGCCAAGCGGCTCCGGTACGCCGCCGACGCGGTGCGCGGCGCCCTGCCCGATCCGGCGGCGGCCGACCGTCTCGTGAAGGGGGCCCGTCGCATCCAGAACCGGCTCGGACCCCTCGAGGACGCGGCGGCGGCCGCCCGCTGGTTGGCGTCCGCTGCCGGCGACTTCGAGCCGCAGACGGCGTTCTGGGCCGGCCGCATGGTCGAGCGGCTCGAGCGCGACGCCCTCGCCGACCTCGCCGACTGGCGGGCCGAGCTCGAGGTGATGCGCGACGAGCGGGATTGGTACCGCTGAGGCGGGCCGCCTCCCGTCAGTCGCGGGCGAACGCGGTGACCATCGCCTCGTTGAAGGCGGGCAGGTCGTCGGGATTGCGGCTCGAGACGATCGTGCCGGGGCCGTCGGTGCACACGACCACCTCCTGATCGATCCAGCTGCCGCCGGCGTTGGTGATGTCGGTGCGCAGGCTCGGCCACGACGTCAGGGTGCGTCCGCCGACGAGGTCGGCCTCGATCAGGGTCCACGGGCCGTGGCAGATCACGGCGATCGGCGTGCCGTCGCCCGCCGTCTGCCGGAGGAAGGCGAGGGCGTGGTCGTCGGTGCGGAGCTGGTCGGGGTTGGCGACGCCGCCGGGGAGGACGACCCCGTCGAACGACGAGGCGTCGGCCTCGGCGGTGGCCACGGTCGCCTCGAACACGTCGTGTGCGGTCAGGTGGTCGAACGCCTGGACCTTGCCGACCTCGGTGGCGATGTGGACGGGGGTGCCGCCGGCGGCGAGCACCGCCTGCCACGGCTCGGTCAGCTCGACCTGTTCGACGCCCTCGTTGGCGGTCACGAAGGCGATGCGCTTGTCGGTGAGGGAGAAGGTGGAAGAGGGGGAGTCGGTCATCGCCCCGCTCTACCCGGCGAGCGGCTTGGCGAACCAGTGGGTGGGATACGGGTTGTCGTTGTAGCGCTCGGTGGCCTGGTAGCCGGCCGACTCGTAGAGGGCGATCGCTTCGACGAGGGTCTCGTTGGTGTCGAGCACGACCTGGTCGTAGCCGAGGGCGCGGGCGTCGTCCTCGACCACCTCGAGCAGCCGTCGACCGAGCCCGGTGCCGCGGGCCTCGGTGCTCACCCACATCCGCTTGATCTCGGCGCTGCGGCCGCCGGACGCCGCCGGCCCGGTCGGTTCGATCGCCTGCAGGCCGACGCAGCCCAGGGCGCGATCGCCCTCGACCGCCACCCAGAAGCCCCCGGTCGGTCGGCGCATGGCCCGCAGGCCCTCGTCGACGCCGGCCCCCGGGTCGAAGCCGTCGTCGAACCGCTCGTCGATCTCGGCGAAGTAGGCGCCCATCGACGCGGTGGCCAGGGGATGATCGGGGGCGACCAGCTCGATCTCGATCGCGGCGGCCAACAGGATCCGATGGGCCGTGTCGAGGGCGTCGGCCAGGCGGGCGCGCCGGGTCTCGTCGAGGGGCGCCAACAGGTCGACGGCCGCAGCCTGTGACGCCTCCTCGAGCGCCGTCCACTCGGCGGTGCCGGCGGGGGTGAGGCTGACGCGCCGTCGGCGGGCGTCGTCGGGATCGGTGTCGAGGGTGACGAGCCCCTCGTCGTCGAGGCCCCGCAGGACCCGGCTCAGGTAGGCCGGATCGACGCCGAGCCGGGCCCGGATGTCGGCCACGTCGGCGCCGTCGGGGCCCGCCTCATAGAGCACCCGACACGACCCCAGCGGGCGACCCCGTCCGAGGAACGAGTCGTCGAGCACGCCGATGCGGCGGGTGTAGGCCCGGTTGAAGCGCCGCAGGCGATCGACGGCATCGGTTGGTTCAGGCACACGCGACATTGTTTGACCATAGTCAACTATTGACCGGGTGCGTCGATGCCGGTACCGTCTGAAACGATTCATTTCACCGGGGAGATGCTGCTGATGACCATCGATGCTGGGACGTTCACCGAGGCGGCGCTCGACGTGCTCGACCGCCAGGCGATCGAGGTGCCGTCGTGGGCCTATGGCAACTCCGGCACCCGGTTCAAGGTGTTCGCCCAGCCCGGCGTGCCCCGCGACCCGTTCGAGAAGCTGGCCGACGCGGCACAGGTCCACGCCGTCACCGGGCTCGCCCCGAGCGTCGCGCTCCACATCCCGTGGGACGAGGTCGACGATTTCGCGAAGCTCGGCGCCCACGCCGCGGAGGTCGGCCTGCGCCTGGGCACGATCAACTCCAACACCTTCCAGGACGACATCTACAAGCTCGGCAGCCTCGCCCACGCGGATGCCTCGGTCCGCCAGACCGCCATCGACCACCACCTGCGGTGCATCGAGATCATGGGCGAGACCGGCTCGCGCGACCTGAAGATCTGGCTGGCGGATGGCACCAACTACCCGGGCCAGGACGACATCCGGTCCCGCCAGGACCGCCTGGCCGATTCGCTGGCCGCGATCTACGAGCGGCTGAGCGGCGACCAGCGTCTGGTGCTCGAGTACAAGTTCTTCGAGCCGAGCTTCTACCACACCGACGTTCCCGACTGGGGCACGAGCTACGTGCAGTGCGCCGCCCTCGGCGAGCGCGCCGTCGTGTGCCTCGACACCGGCCACCACGCCCCGGGCACCAACATCGAGTTCATCGTCGCCCAGCTCCTGCGCCTCGGGAAGCTCGGCTCGTTCGACTTCAACTCCCGCTTCTACGCGGATGACGACCTGATCGTCGGCGCCGCCGATCCGTTCCAGCTCTTCCGCATCCTCCACGAGGTGCACCGGGGCGGTGGCTTCGCCGCGGAGTCCGAGGTGGCGTTCATGCTCGACCAGTGCCACAACATCGAGGCCAAGATCCCCGGCCAGATCCGCAGCGTGCTCAACGTCCAGGAGATGACCGCCCGGGTCCTCCTCGTCGACGGCGACGCCCTCGCCGAGGCCCAGCAGGCCGGCGACGTGCTCGCCGCCCACGGGATCCTGATGGACGCCTTCTCCACCGACGTCCGCCCCGCCCTCGCCGACTGGCGTGAATCCCGCGGCCTGCCCCGCGATCCGATGGCCGCCTACCTGGCCTCGGACTACCAGGCCCGCATCGAAGCCGACCGCGTCGGCGGCACCCAGGCCGGCTGGGGCGCCTGAGTTACCCGCTTCTTCTCTCTCCAACGACTGACTGCAACCAGAACCGAGACCTCCCATGACGAACCCTGTGGTCGCCGACCTCCTCGCCCGCTCCAACCGCCTGGGCGCCGACAAGAAGAACACCAACTACGCCGGCGGCAACACGTCGGCCAAGGGCACCGACGTCGACCCGGTCACCGGCGACGACGTCGACCTGATGTGGGTGAAGGGGTCGGGCGGCGACCTCGGCACCCTCACCGAAGCCGGCCTCGCCGTGCTCCGGCTCGACCGCATGCGGGCCCTCGTCGACGTCTACCCCGGCGTCGAACGCGAGGACGAGATGGTCGCCGCCTTCGACTACTGCCTCCACGGCAAGGGCGGCGCCGCCCCCTCGATCGACACCGCCATGCACGGCATGGTCGACGCCCCCCACGTCGACCACCTCCACCCCGACGCCGGCATCGCCATCGCCACCGCCGTCGACGGCCCCGAGCTCACCGCCAAGATCTACGGCGACAAGGTCGTGTGGGTGCCGTGGCGCCGCCCCGGCTTCCAGCTCGGCCTCGACATCTCGGCGATCAAGGCCGCCCATCCCGACGCGGTCGGCTGCATCCTCGGCGGCCACGGCATCACCGCCTGGGGCGACACCAGCGAGGAGAGCGAGGCCAACTCGCTGTGGATCATCGACACCGCGGCGGCCTACATCGAGGCCAACGGCAAGGCCGAACCGTTCGGCCCCGTCCTCGACGGCTACGAGGCCCTGCCCGCCGGGGAACGCCGGGCCAAGGCCGCCGCCCTCGCCCCGACGATCCGCGGCATCGCCTCGGCCGACTCGCCGATGGTCGGCCACTTCACCGACGACCCGGCCGTGCTCGACTTCCTCGCCCGGGCCGAACACCCCCGCCTGGCCGAGCTCGGCACCAGCTGCCCCGACCACTTCCTGCGCACCAAGGTCAAGCCGATGGTGCTCGACCTGCCGGCCGACGCGTCGATCGACGACAGCATCGCCC
>JBPEXC010000361.1:0-40188 GCA_052032035.1 Acidimicrobiales bacterium
TGTGATCATTCGGCCGGCTGGCAGCCGGGAGTGAGCGGCGGAACGCCATAAAAGTCCAGCTAGATGGTGCCCGGGGTGGGATTCGAACCCACACGAATCTTTCGATTCAGAGGGGTTTAAGAACACCGCGGTCGACACGGCCGTCGCCCCGAGGAGCCCGGGCGCCACACCGGTACGGAACGCTCCGAGCACCCGAACCGGGACCTGCACCATCGCCGCACGCTATCGCCGCGCCGCATCGGCCCCCATGACGCACTCGAGCCGACGGCTCGCACCGTCGGCTCGAACGCTTGTTGGAGAGAAACACACACGAGGAGGTCGACACCGCCGGCCTCCGAAGGGTCTGACCGGCCCGGTGTCGGAATGGTTACAAAGGTCACAATCGGCGAGACTGCGGCCATGACCGTCGTCTTCGTGCATGGCAATCCCGAGACCGCAGCGATCTGGAACGAGCTGCTCGACGCCCTCCGGGCCGAGGGTGTGGAACGCGACCTGATCACCCTGTCGCCGCCGGGATTCGGTGCGCCGGTGCCGGCCGACTTCGAGCCCGTCGCAGCCTCCTACCGGACGTGGCTCACCACCGAGCTCGAGGCGATCGTCGCCACCGCCGGGCCGATCGACCTCGTCGGCCACGACTGGGGCGGGGGTCACGTCGTGCCGGTGGCCCTCGACCGCCAGGACCTGATCCGCAGCTGGTGCGTCGACGTCCTCGGCCTGTACCACCCCGACTACGTGTGGCACGACATGGCCCAGGTGTGGCGCACCCCGGGCGCCGGCGAGGAGAACATCGCCGGGATGATGGGCACCCCGACCGCCGAGCTGGCGATGCTCTACGAGTCGCTCGGCATGACCCCGGCGATCGCCGCCGACGTGGCCGCCGGCGCCGGTGACGAGATGGGCCGCTGCATCCTGTCGCTCTACCGCAGTGCCGATCCCGCCTACCTCGCGGAGATCGGCGCCCGGCTGGGCGACAACGACCGGCCGACCCTGGCGATCTGCGCCGAGAACGACGACTACGTCGGCAGTCGCGCCCAGATCGAGGAGATGGCCGGGCGGGCGGACGCCCGTACGGTCCACCTGGCGAACGTCGGACACTGGTGGATGCTGGAGGACGCCGCGGCCGGCGCCGCCGTATTGGCATCGTTCTGGTCGTCTTTGGAATGATGCAGTGATCCCGGAGGTGGTTAGGTGGTCGAAGTGATTGTCGAGAAGACGCGGACCTGCCCGCTGTGCGAGGCCGGGTGCGGTCTCACCGTCGGGTTCCGGTCCGAGCCCGACACGCCGATCGCCGTCGACACCCCGGTCGTGCGCGTGCGCGGCGACGCCGACGACGTCCTGTCCAAGGGGTTCCTGTGCCCCAAGGGTGCCTCGCTCGGCCACCTCCACCACGATCCCGATTGGCTGCGCACCCCGATGATCAAGCGGGGCGACGACTTCGAGCCGGCGACCTGGGACGAGGCGTTCGCCGCCATCGCCGACGGTCTACTGCCGATCATCGCCGAGCACGGGCCGCAGTCGGTGGGCGTCTACCTCGGCAACCCCAACGCCCACAATCTCGGCGGCCTGCTCTACAACCGGGTCCTGCTCGGAGCGCTCGGCACCCGCAACCGCTTCTCGGCCTCCACGGTCGACCAGCGGCCCAAGGAGGTGTCGGCCGGCACGATGTTCGGCTCGGTCACCGTCCCCGTGCCCGACCTGGACCGCACCGACTTCCTGGTCATCATGGGCGCCAACCCCCTGGCGTCGAACGGCTCGCTGTGCATGGCGCCCGACTTCGGCGGCCGCATCACCGCCATCCAGGAGCGCGGCGGCCGGGTGATCGTGATCGACCCCCGCCGCACCGAGACCGCCGAGAAGGCCGACGAGCACCTGGCGATCCGCCCCGGCGGCGACGCCGCCCTGCTCGCCGCGATCGCCCAGCACCTGTTCGCCACCGACCGGGTCGACCTCGGTCATCTCGCCGACCACGTGACCGGCCTCGACGGGCTGCGGGCCGCCGTCGCCGGCTACACCCCCGAGCGCGTCGCCCCGATGGTCGGTCTCGACGCCACCGTGATCACCGGCCTGGCCGACGACCTCGCCGCCGCCCCGACCGCGGCGGTCTACGGCCGGATGGGGACCTGCACCCAGGAGTTCGGATCGCTGGCGTCGTGGCTGGTCGACGTGGTCAACGCCCTGACCGGCAATCTCGACTCGGTCGGCGGCGCCATGTTCGCCAAGGGCGCCACGGGCCAACCGTCGACCAAGGGCGCCCCGGGTTCGGGCCGCGGCTTCCGTCTCGGACGCGGCCACTCCCGGGTCTCCTCGACCCCCGAGGCGCTCGGCGAGTACCCGGTCACCGTCCTCCTCGAGGAGATCGAGACGCCCGGCGAAGGACAGATCCGGGCGATGGTGACCGTCGGTGGCAACCCGGTGTCGTCGAACCCCAACTCGGCCCGGGTCGACGCGGCGATGGCGGCGGTCGACTTCATGGTGTCGATCGACCCCTACGTCAACGAGACGACCCGCCACGCGAACGTGATCCTGCCGCCGCCGACCCCGCTGCAGAAGGGCCACTACGACCTGGCCCTGCTCAACTTCGCGGTCCACAACGTCGCCAACTACTCCCCCGCCCTCGTGCCCCTGGCCGACACCCAGCTGCCCGAACACGAGATCATCCTGCGCTTCGCCGCCCTCGTCGGTGGCGTGCCGGTCGACGGTCTCGCCGAGGCGGCGGCCGCCCTCGACGACCAGACCGCCGAGGGCATGGCCCGCTCGATGGTGCGCGACGAGCACGGCCCGCTCGCCGGACGTGACGCGGCCGAGGTGGTCGCCGACTGCGGCGACCGTCGTGGGCCCGAGCGGCTCCTCGACCTGATGCTGCGGGGCGGCCCGTACGGCGCTGGCACGGCCAGCGACCTCTCGATGGACGTCCTCGAGGCCAATCCCCACGGGGTCGACCTGGGCGCCCTCGAAGCCGGCCGCATCCCCGATCTGCTCCGCACCGAGTCGGGCAAGGTCGAACTGATGCCCGAGCCGATCGTCGCCGACCTGCCCCGCCTCGCCGAGGCCGTCCAGGCAGCGGCCGACGCAGCCGCCCAGGGCGTCGACGACGGGGCGCTGCTCCTGATCGGCCGTCGCCACGTGCGGTCCAACAACTCCTGGATGCACAACCTGCGCACCCTCACCAAGGGCCGCAACCGCTGCACCCTCCAGGTCCATCCCGACGACGCCGACCGCATCGGTCTCGTCGACGGCAAGCTCGCACACATCACGAGCCGGGTCGGTGCCCTGACCGTGGCGTGCGAAGTCACCGACGCCGTGCGCGCCGGTGTGGTGAGCCTGCCCCACGGCTTCGGCCGGGGGCTCGACGGCGTGCAGCTCGAGATCGCTGCCGCCTACGACGGTGTGAACACCAACGTGCTCACCGACGAATACCTGCGGGACGAACCGACCGGCAACATCGCCCTCAACGGCGTGCCGGTCACCGTCACCGCGGGCTGACCTCCGCAATCCGAGAACAACCACCCGACAGCCAATCACCCGAAAGACATCGAGGGGATCCGATGACCACGACCGAGACGGCCGCCACCGGCACCGAGACCGAGGAGGAGTTCCGCGCTCGCGTGCGTGCGTTCCTCAGCGAGCACGCCACCGGCCTCGACTACGAGACGCCCGACCCGCGCAGCGCCAACGAACTGGAGGCCAACAAGGCATTCCAGCAGAAGCTGTTCGACGCCGGCCTGGCCGGGCTCACCTACCCCAAGGAGTACGGCGGCCAGGGTCTCCCCCTGTCCTACGAGAAGGCCTACCGCGAGGAGGCCGCCAAGTTCCCCGACATGGTGACCCAGCTCACCATCAGCCACGGGATGTGCGTGCCCATGCTCAACGAGTACGCGCCCGAGCACCTCAAGGCCAAGTACATGCCCGACGCCATCGCCGCCAAGACGGTGTGGTGCCAGATGTTCTCCGAGCCGGGCGCCGGCTCCGACGTCGCCTCGCTGCAGACCAAGGCGATGCTCGACGGTGACGAGTGGATCATCAACGGCCAGAAGGTGTGGACCACTCTCGGCCACGTGTCGGACTACGGCATCCTGATCGCCCGGACCGACGTCGAGGTGCCCAAGCACAAGGGCATCACGATGTTCATCGTCGACATGAACGACCCGGCCGTCGAGGCCCGGGCCATCCACCAGATCGACGGCGGCATGCACTTCAACGAGGTCTTCTTCACCGACTTGCGGGTGCCGAAGGACCACGTGCTCGGCGACGTGAACGACGGCTGGCGCATGGCCACCGCGATGCTGATGTACGAGCGGGTGGCGATCGGCACCGGCTCGAGCTCGGGCATCAAGACCCCGACCTTCAAGATGCTCAAGCGCAAGGCCGAGGAGGCCGGCGTGGCCGACCAGCCGGTCGTGCGCCAGGCGCTGATGAAGATCTACGGCGAGGAGGTCACCAAGAGCCTGGTGTCGCTCCAGACCCGCGCTGCTCTCAAGGCCGGCAAGACCCCCGGACCCGGCGGGTCGCTCGGCAAGCTCCACGGGGCGCGGATCTCGGTGATGACCCGAGCCGTGCTGCTGGCCGTCGAGGGCGCGTCGGGCATCGCCTGGGACCCGGCCGACGACAAGGGCGGCGACGGCGCCCACTTCACGCTGCGCAGCTTCGCCGCCAACATCGCCGGCGGTACCGACGAGATCCAGAAGAACATCATCGGCGACCGTGTGCTCGGTCTGCCCCGCGACATCAGCGTCGACCGGGCCGTGCCGTTCAAGGAACTCAAGGTCGGCACCCAGTCCAGCTGACCGCCCTTCCGGCTGCGCTGCCCGGCTCGCTCCCGCGGCGGCCACCCACCTCAGCCACGACCAGCCATCTGGGATTGGGTCGATGAGCGGGCGTCACACGCCCTCTCATCGACCCATTCTCGCGTCCGGCCCCAGGTGTTCGGGATTGGGTCGTTCACACGGCCCGAGACGCCGCCTCATCGACCCAATGTCGCGCACACGTGGCGCGGCGCCCAGCCGGTTCACGCACCGGCGTGGCGGAGATGGCTGGGGATGATGTCGTCGACGACGATGATCACGTCGCCGGGTTCGAGCACCTCGCCGGCAGCCTCCAGGTCGACCATCTGGGCCCCTTCGAGTCGAGCGCCGACCCGGGCCACGGCGAGTGCGTCGTCGGGGATCTCGAACGCGAACTCGCCGGCCTGATTCGAACGGGTGGTCGCGGTGTGTTCAGCGCCTTCCACCGTTCGATATGCGAACCAGATCTCGACGTCGCCGACCGCGGCCTTTCCGGTGACCCCGTGGAGCCGGCCTTCGAGGGTGTTCTGCGGCACGTTCATCTCGCCATCCTTGCACCCACGAGCACCGCGATGCCGATGCGTGACCAGCCGTCACGCATGTCGAAGCCGAGTAAGGTCGAACTCGTGGCGGCACCGACAAAGCTCCCCGAACGAACCTGGTCACCGGTAACGGTGGCTGCGACGGTCGTCACCGGTCTGGCCTTCCTGTGGTTCGTGCTCCTCCCCTTCGTGATCGGCCCGCTGCTGGTCCGATGGACCGAGACCGACGCCCATGCCTTCGTGGTGACGATCGAGCCGATCAACGTCGGAGCCGGCGAGCAACTCGATGCCACCATCACCATCGAGATCGCCTCGCCGACCGGCAGCGAGGGCGACACCGTATGGGTCGCTCCCCTCGGTGTCGGAGGCACGACCGTCGCCCCAAACGCTGCCCGCCCGGACGGGCTGGAGCCGCTGTGTGTCGACCTCTGCCGGAGCCGCGCGATCTCCTTACCAGCCTGCGAGGCCACGACGATCACGGGTCTCCGGATCTGGATCGAGGCCGGCACGGCGAGCGAGTACCTCCCCGACTCCTCCGCCGAGGTCCTCGCGACCTCAGTCTCCCCGAGCGACGCTTCCTGCTGACGGGGTGCTGGTCGTCGACCACACCATCGCCTGCCACTGGCCGACATCGTCGTAGTGACGGGTGAAGTCGAGGTCGACTCGCCGTTCCAATCCGAGCGAGTGCATCACCGACTCGGAGCGACGGTTGGTGGGCGAGGTGTAGGCGAACACCTCCCGGCACCCGACGCGTTCGAAGGCGTCGGCCAGCGCAGCCGACGCCGCCTCCGGGGCGTATCCCTGCCCCCAGACCTCCGAGCGAAGCCGCCACCCGATCTCGTGGTGTCGCCCCAGTGGGCGATCGTCACCTGGCTGGAGATCAGCCATCACAGCGGCGTCGGCGTTCATCGCAGCGAAGTCGTCCGCGTCGCTCACCGCCCACTCCCGCAGGATCAGCCGGTCGGTCTCGATCGTGAAGAGGTCGGCCGCCACGCAGCGACCGTACAACGCAGCGACCGTACGACGGGGCGACGCGGTGGCGCTGAGCCCCGGATGTGGGGCTGAGCGTCGCAGCGTTCGGGCGCACCGGCCCAGCGGGTCCGGGCGGAGGGAACATCTCACGCCGGGCGACGGTTGGACAGGGACGCCATGCAGCTGCGATTCACCAACTCGTTCACCTCCGAACTCACCGCCGACCTGGTGGCCGACAACCACCTCCGCCAAGTCGAGGCGGCCCACTACTCCCGGGTCGAGCCGGTCGTCCCGAGCGCGCCCGAGATCGTGGCGCTGTCGGCCGAGATGATCGCCGAGCTCGGCCTGGGCGACGAGGCCGACGGCGCCGAGCACACGGCGTCGGACGCGTTCGTCGACCTGGTGAGTGGCCGTGCCTTCCCCGACGGCGCCGATCCCTACGCCATGGTCTACGGCGGCCACCAGTTCGGGAACTGGGCCGGCCAGCTCGGTGACGGCCGGGCCATCGCCGTCGGCGAGATCGAGATCCCCGGCGGCGGTCGTCGCACCCTGCAGCTCAAGGGCGCCGGCCCCACGCCCTACTCGCGCGGCGCCGACGGCATGGCCGTCCTGCGGAGCTCGATCCGCGAGTTCCTGTGCTCGGAGGCGATGCACCACCTCGGCGTGCCGACCACCCGGGCGCTCAGCCTCGTGGTCACCGGCGACAAGGTGATGCGCGACATGCTCTATGACGGCAACCCGGCCCCCGAGCCCGGCGCCGTCGTGTGCCGGGTCTCGCCCGACTTCATCCGCTTCGGCAACTTCCAGCTCCCGGCGGCCCGAGGCGACGACGAAGGCCTTCGATCCCTGGTCGCCTACACGATCCGCCACCACTTCCGGCACCTGCTCGACGACGGCGGCGGCCTCGAACCCGATGACCTCACCGGCGACCTGATCATCGCCTGGTTCACCGAGGTGATCGAGCGCACCGCCGACCTGATGGTGGAGTGGATGCGGGTCGGTTTCGTGCACGGCGTCATGAACACCGACAACCTCTCGGTCCTCGGCGAGACGATCGACTACGGCCCCTACGGCTGGCAGGACGACTACGACCCCGATTGGACCCCGAACACCACCGACCGGGCCCACCGCCGCTATCGCTTCGGCCAACAGCCGATGGTCGCCCACTGGAACCTGGCCCAGCTCGGCAACGCCCTCGTCGGCCTCCTCGACGAGGCCGACCAGCCCCGACTCCAAGCCGCGTTCGACACGTTCCCCGACCGCTACCGCAGCGGCTACCGCACGATGATGGCGGCGAAGCTCGGGCTCTCGGACCATCCGGCGCTGCAGGACGACGCCGACGAGGACGAACGGGGCGACCTCGACGAGCTCATCGTCGCCCTCGATCAGGTGCTGCGGCTCACCGAGACCGACATGACGCTCTTCTTCCGTCGCCTCGCCGACCTCCCGTCGGGCAGCCAGGCGCTCGGTGACGACGAGCTCGTCGCTCCCCTGCTCGACGCCTACTACGCCGCTGACGAACTCACCGGCACCACCCTGTCGGCCGTCACGACGTGGCTGCGCCGCTACCTCGACGAACTGGCCGAGGCCGGCAACCCCGACGAGGAACGGCGAGCCGCCATGCACGCCGTCAATCCGCTCTACGTGCTCCGCAACTTCCAGGCCCAGCTCGCCATCGACGCCGCCGAGACCGGTGACTACTCGGTGGTGCGGGACCTTCTCGATGTCCTGCGACGGCCCTACACCGAACAGCCCGGCGCCGAGCGATTCGCCGAGAAGCGTCCCGACTGGGCCCGCACTCGGGTCGGGTGTTCGATGCTCAGCTGCAGCTCGTGATCCCGGTGCGGGACCGGCTCGGTCGTCACCCACGGTCATCCTGAGGCACACTGGAGCCCGAGCACCGCAGGGCACGGCCGACCGCCGGGCCCGGTGGCCTGATGCACCATGCACGACCTGCCAGAACCGCCGCCCCGCCTCAACGGCACCTCCCACTCCTCCGACCGCGCCTCCTCGGGCAACGGGCAGCACGCCGACGACGCCCCGATGGACGCCGACGCAGCGAAGGAGAGCGTGGAGGCGCTGATCGGCGACGTGGTGCACGTGTTCCGTAACGTCCGACCCGGCGCCCAGTGGCCCAAGATCGCCCAACAGGTGCTCGACCATCACTCGCCGGCCGTCGACGAGCGAGTGCTCGACGAGTGGTACCGCCAACTCCAGCGGCGCGGGCGCGCGCTTCTCGAAGCGGTGGTGAGCAAGGACATCGCTCGGATCGAGGAGGCCATCGTCAGCCTCCGCCTCGTCCAGGGTGCCCCAGACCTGCTCGCCCGGCACGACCGCCACGACCCCGAGATCATCCTCGACTGATCGCCGCCGCTAGGTTGGCCCCGATCGGGCTCGTAGCTCAGTGGTGAGAGCAGTGGACTCATAATCCATCGGTCGTGGGTTCGATCCCCACCGGGCCCACGCCGTTCGCTTCGCTCACTAACCGAGTTGCTCGCTGGCGCTCACAACTCGCATCGTGCTGACTTGCTGGGGCCTCGTCACTTACGGAGTTGTTCGCCGGGGCTCACAGCTCGCATCGTGCTGTCTTCCCCTTGCGCGCTCACAACTCCCGGCTCGGGGGGGGACCGAGGTCGCCGTCTGTCATCTCTCGGGGTGAGGGTGTACCAAGGGGGGATGGTCGAAGCGTCGGGAGAAGCGGAGCGCCCCACGGGGCCGTTGGCGGGGGTGCGGATCGCTGATCTGACGACCGTGGTGATGGGACCGATGGCCACCCGCATGCTCGGCGACCTCGGCGCCGATGTCATCAAGGTCGAGGCGCCGGACTACGACTTCATGCGCGACTTCGAGCCGAAGCGTTCGCCGGGGATGAGCGGCGTCACCCTCAACCTCAACCGCAACAAGCGCTCGATCACTCTCGACCTCAAGGACGCCGACGACCACGCAACCTTCCTCGAACTCGTCGCCACCTGCGACGTGGTCGTCACCAACATGCGGGCCGACGCCTGCGAACGCCTCGGCATCGGGCCGGACACACTGCTCGCCGTGCGCCCCGACCTGATCTACTGCAGCGCGAACGGGTTCGGCAGCGACGGCCCGTACGCCGGCAAGGCCGCCTACGACGACGTGATCCAGGCCGTCAGCGGGTTCGCGTCGATGTTCGGCTGGCTCTCGGACCGACCGGCCTACGCCCCGACGATCGTCGGCGACAAGATCACCGGCCTCCACATCGTGATCGCCGTCGTCTCCGCCCTGTTCCGCCGAGCGACCACCGGCGAGGGGGATGTGATCGAGGTGCCGATGGCCGAGACGATGGCGTCGTTCAACCTCGTCGAACACCTGAACGGCCACACCTTCGAACCCAAGCAGGAGCCGTTCAGCTACCGCCGCCTGGTCACCCACCAGCGGCGTCCCCGGCAGTCGGCCGACGGCTGGATCTGCCTCCTGCCCTATTCCGACGCCAACTGGCGGGCGTTCTTCGCCGAGGTGGGACGCCCCGACCTGGTCGACGACCCCCGCTTCGCCACGATCAACGACCGGGTGACCAACGTGGCCGAGCTCTACGACGTGGTCGACGAGTTCTCGACGACCAAGACCAACGCGGAGTGGTTGGCATTCTGCGAGGAGCACTCGATCCCTGCCGCGCCCGTCACCGACCTCCGCGAGCTCGACGCCGATCCCCACTTCGACGCCGTCGGGCTCTTCGAGTTCCACGACCACCCGACCGAGGGTCGGTATCGGGTGGTCAAGGACCCGATCCGGTTCCGCTCGGGCAATCCGGGTCTGTGGCGCCACGCCCCTCGCCCCGGCCAGGACGGCGACGCCATCCGTGCCGAGCTCCCGTCACGCGAATGACCCCGCCCCTCCCTCCTCCTGCCCCGTCCCTGATTCCGCCCCGCCCCTGATCCCGCCCGGGCCATCGGGCGATCGACGCGGGCGAGTGGGCGATACTCGACGACATGGACCTCGCCAGCGCCGCCCGGAGCCTCAACCACGTCGCCTACAGCTACATCTCGTCGTGGGCGCTGTTGACCGCCTGTGGCCATCGGGTCTTCGATCGACTGCCGGCGTCGGCCGACGACCTCACCGACACCTACCCCGACCCGGCGCTCGTCGACACCTGGATGCGGGTGCTCGAGACCGAGGGCCTCGTCGCCGAGGACGACGGCACGTGGCGTGCGACCGAGGCGATGAGCGCACTGCTCGTCGGCGACAATTCCTACGCCGACTATCTCGGCGGGCAGATCCTCGACCAGATGACGCCGCGGCTCACCCTCGGCCACCCCGGCGAGAACGAGCTCAGTCGCGTCCTGCGCAACCCCGAGGAACGCACGGGCTACGAGGGGTGGTTCGCCGACGACGACGAGGCCAAGGCCTACCAGGAGAGCCAGTACGCCGGCTCGCTGGGTCCGGCCCGCTCGATCGCCCGCGCCCTCGAACCGGAGGGCACCGTGCTCGACCTCGGGGGTGGGTGGGGCGCCGTGGCCCGAGCGGTGGCGACGACCCACGACGTCGCCGTCGACGTCGTCGACCTCGAACCGGTGGTCTCGTCGGCTCCGCCTGCCCACGACCTCGTCACCTTCGAGGCCGGCAACGCCCTCGACCCCGACACCTGGCCCACCACGTCCTACGACGGCGTGATCCTGTCGTACCTGCTGTCGTCGGTGCCCGGCGCGACGCACGAACCCCTCCTCGATGCCCTGGCCGACACCGATTGCCGGTGGGTTGCCGTCCACGACTTCCTGATCGACGGCGGCGACCTGGCGCCGGCCTGGTCGCTCCAGCACGCGGTGTTCGTGCCGGGCCACGTCTCGCGCTCGGTCGACGACGTCACCTCGATGCTGGCCGAGGCCGGCTTCGATCAGGTCGACACCGTGCCCGTCGTCGACCAGATGACCACGATGGTGGTGGCCTCGCGTTCCTGAGGCGAACGGTATCGTCGCCCCCATGGCCGCCACGGAGACCGAGCACACCCTCGACGGCTCGGAGGGCACGATCTTCTACCGGCGGTGGGCTCCGGCCGATCCCGAGCGAGTCCTCGTCATCGTCCACGGCTATGCCGAACACGGCAACCGCTACGCCCACGTGGCCACCGCTGCCGCCGAGCGCGGCACGGTCACCTACGCCCCGGATCACCTCGGCCACGGCCGCAGCGACGGTGAGCGGGCCCTCCTCGTCGACTTCGAGCACGTCGTCGACGATCTCGAGGCGGTCGTCGCTCGAGCCGAGGCCGACCATCCGGGACTGCCGATCGTGATGGCCGGCCACTCGATGGGTGGCCTGCTCACCGCCCGCTTCGTCGAGCGCAACCCCGACCGGCTCGCCGGTGCCGCCTTCCTCGGCGCCGTGCTCGGCGACTGGAAGTGGGCGCGAGAGGTGCTGTCGCTGCCCGAGCTGCCCGTCGTCGATTCCGATCCGTGGGGCATGAGCCGCGACGAGGCCGTCTGCCGCGACTACGCGGAGGATCCGCTGGTCTACCACGGCACCTACAAGCGGCCCCTCCTGGTCGCCGAGGTGGCGTGCCTCGACCGCTTCAACGACGAGATCGGCCGGATCACGATCCCGGTCTGCTTCCTCCACGGCGACAGCGACCCGTTCGTCCCCTACGGCGACTCCCAGGACGCCGTCGAGCGCATGGCGTCGACCGACAAGACGTTCCACCTCTATCCCGGCGCCAAGCACGAACTGGTCAACGAGACCAACCGGGACGAGGTCCTCACCGACCTGTTCGCGTTCGTCGAGCGCGTCACGGCCTGAGGTCGCGAGCCCGCCAGGCCGAGCCAGCCCCGAACGACGAACGCCCCGAACGACGAACGCCCCGACTCGGCTGAGTCGGGGCGTTTCGTGTGTGGCTCCGGGGGTGAGGCTCGAACTCACGACCCACTGATTAACAGTCAGTTGCTCTGCCAACTGAGCTACCCCGGATCGGAGTCGTGAGGATAGCAAGGCCAGCCCGAAACCACCCGGTCCGATTTCGGTCAGCCCCGGTAGGTCCCGACCGACACCGAGTTGCCCTCGGGGTCGACGAACCCGAAGATCCCGCCCCCTGCGTCGTAGTCGGGGGCCTCGAGGGGCCGGGTGATCTCCACCCCGGCCGCCACGCACCGTCCGTGCACTGCGGCCGGGTCGTCGCTGATCAGGTAGATGTTGCCCCGGCCGACCTGGTCGGCGCCGAGCGAACTCCCGTCGACGCTGCCGATCTGGAGCACGCCGCCCTCGGGCCACACCAGCTCGGAGTGGGCCACCAGCGCGGGGTCGTCGCCGGCGGACACGACGAGCCGTTCGGTGAAGCCGACGACGTCGGTGTAGAACCGGATCAGGGCCGGCGCGTCGGTCGACGCCAGCGCCGCCCAGATCCCGTCTCGGTAGGGCCGCTCGACCGAGAACTCGGTGCCGTCGGCCCGTTCGGCGTAGGTGTCGAGATCGAACTCCTCGAGCTGTTGGGAGAGCATCCAGCGATGCCCGAACGGGTCGAGGATCGTGCCGTGGCGGGCGCCGTGGGGCTGGTCGGCCGGCTCCTGGAGCCCGGTGGCCCCCTCGGCGACGGCCTGCGCGTAGACGGCGTCGACGTCGTCCACCGTGACGTGGAGGGCGACGCTGGTGCCGCCGATCGTCGGCGGCGCGGTCACCCCCATCTCGGGGTACTCGTCCGAGAGCATCACCTTCGCCCCCGCGATCGTCAGCTCGGCGTGGCCGAGGCGGCCGTCGTCCATCGGCACCCGGAAGTCCTCGACGGCGCCGAGCGCTCGTCGGTAGAAGGCGATGGCGGCACTGCCGTCGTGCACCGTGAGGTAGGGCAGGATCGGGTTCATGGTGGCGGTCCTTCGAGTGGCGGGGTCGGCGTCCGTGCCGGCTGGCACGGACGGGAGGAGTTCGAGTTCGAGTCGGGTTCGCAGCTCGGCCACGAACGCCGGGCTCGGCGCCATCGCCACATCGTCGACGAGCTGCTCGAGGGGATGGTCGATCGGTTCGGACATCAGGCCTCACCTCCCGGTTCGGTCGCGGCGTCGTAGGCGGTCCGGAACGCTCGGCGAGCTCGCACCAGGAGGACCTCGGTCGCCTTCGTCGTCCGATCGAGTGCTCTGGCGACGTCGGCCACGGCGAGCCCGTCGAAGTAGCGCAGGGTGAGCGCGGCCCGATGCTGGGGAGCGAGCGATCGGAGCACCTCGTGGGCGACCAGGGCGTCGAGGTGCGCGTCCCAGTGGTCGTCGGGGTCGTCGGCCTCGCCCTCGATCGCCTCGAGGCGGCGCTGCTCTCGATCCTGGCGGCGCCAGTGGTCGACCAGGCGGCGACGGGCGACGGTGATCAGCCAACCGACGGTCAGGTCGGCGACGGTGCCCCGCTGGACGGCCGCCACCGCTGCGAGGAAGGTCTCGGAGGTGAGGTCCTCGGCGTGGGCCCGGGAGTCGCAGCGACGAGCCAGGTAGGCGTAGACCTCACCGACGGCATCGTCGTAGAGGTCGAGCAGGGCCTCGGCGGAGCCTGCGTGCGCCGAATCGGGAGTCACACCCGCTTCATCGTTCCACGGCCCCGATCCCCTACACCGACGACCGGAGAAATCAGTCGAGGTAGTCGCGCAAGCGTTCGCTGCGGAGCGGGTGGCGGAGCTTCGCGAGCGTCTTGGACTCGATCTGGCGGATCCGCTCCCGGGTGACGCCGAACTCCTTGCCGACCTCCTCGAGGGTGCGGGGCCGGCCGTCGATCAGGCCGAAGCGGAGCTTCACGACCTCGGCCTCCCGCTCGTTCAGTTCGCTCAACACCTCGCCCACCGCCTGGGTGAGCAGCTTGCGAGCGGCGACGTCGAGCGGCGCGGCGGCCTTGTCGGGGATGAAGTCGGCCATCGAGGTGTCGTCCTCGTCGCCGACCGGCGAGTCGAGCGACAGCGGATCCTGCTGGGCGATCCGCAGGATCTCGGCCACCTTCTCCTCGGTCATGTCGACCGCGGCGGCGAGTTCGGCGATCGACGGCTCGCGCTCGAGCCGCTGGAGCATCGCCCGCTGGGAGCGCACGACCTTGTTGATCGACTCGACCATGTGGACCGGCACACGGATCGTGCGGGACTGATCGGCGATGGCGCGGGTGATGGCCTGCCGGATCCACCACGTGGCGTAGGTCGAGAACTTGAACCCCTTGGTGTAGTCGAACTTCTCGACGGCCCGCATCAGGCCGAGGTTGCCCTCCTGGATCAGGTCGAGGATGGGCACGCTGCGGCCGACGTAGCGCTTGGCGATCGACACCACGAGCCGCAGGTTGGCCGAGGTGAGCTCGCCGCGGGCCCGGTCACCGTCGGCCACGAGGCGGCGCAGCGACCGGTGGCGGGCGGGGTCGAGGTCGTGCCACTGGTCGGCCGAGATCAACTCGGCGATCTCGGCACCGGCCTCGGACCCGGCCTCGATCCGCTTGGCGAGCGAGACCTCCTCCTCGGCGGTGAGGAGGGGCACGCGGCCGATCTCCTTGAGGTACATGCGGACCGGGTCGGACGAGCCGTTGGCCCGCGCCATCGCCATCGCTGCCACCCGCGCGGGATCGATCTTGCGGTGTCGGCGCCCGGCGCCGGCCGACTCGGCGGGCTGCTCGAGGTCGTCGACGGGCGGTTCGTCGTCGAACGGGATCTCCTGCTCGGCGAGGAAGTGGCGGACCTCGGACAGGATCTCGCTGGTGAGCTCGACCCGGGTCATCACCTCGACGACGTCGTCGACGGTGAGGGGCCGACCCACGCGAGCGCGCAGGGTCAGCCGATCACGGTGCTCGTCGGTGAACTCCGGGCTGTAGCTGGCGAGCGGTTGTTCGGTCACGTGCTGGTGGCTCCCGTCGGGTCGCTCATCCAACCTAGCAAGCCCTCCACGGCCGTTGCCCTTCGCGCCGGATCGGCGAGGGCGACCTCCTGCTGCTTGTACCACGCGAGGTCACGACTGATCTCGCCGACGTCGGCGCCCGGCAGGCGGATCTCCTGGCGGCACTCGTTCACCCGGCGCTCGACGAAGCGCAGCCACACCTGGCCGGCGACGTCGAGCGGATCGTTGGGCGAGTCGCGCACCGACACCCGCTGGAGCAGGTCGGCCACCTCGGGCGGCGCCGCCTCGATGGCGGCGTGGATCGAGTCGTGATCGAGGACCAGGTCGAAGGCGCTGGCGTAGAGGTCGTCGCTGAACAGGCTGCTGACCACGAGGTGGGCGATCTCGTCGCGGTGCTGCACGGCGAGGGTGAGCGCCTCGAGTTCGGGGCCCGGTGTGAGCGCGGCGGCCCGCCGGGGCTCGCGACCGCGGACCGCCGAGGCGGCCGCGACCTGGGCCTTCGGACCGTTGGCGAGGATCGAGCGGACGAGGCCGTCATCGATCCGGCAGTGGGCGGCGATGTCGAGGGCGTATTGATCGCGCACCAGGGGGTCGGGGTGCTCGGCCACCATCGCCAGGGCCGCCTCGGCGGTGCGGGCCCGCCCCTCGGCGGTGGCCAGGTTGCCGGCCTGGAGGGCCCGGTCGACCCGGAACCGCAAGAACGATGTCGACGTCGCCACGGCGGCCGCGAGCCGCTCGGGGTCGTGCTGGGCGAGCTGGCCGGGGTCCTCGCCGGGGGGCAGCGACACGACCGCCACCTCGAGGTCGTAGTCCTTCTCCCACTGGTAGAAGCGGGCGGCGGCGTTCTGCCCGGCGGCGTCGGCATCGAAGCTGAGCACGACGCGGCGGGCGAACTTCGACAGCAGTTTCACGTGGTCCTCGGTGAGGGCCGTGCCGCAGGTCGCCACCGCTCGGGGCACACCGGCCTGGGCGAACCCGATCACGTCGGTGTAGCCCTCACAGACGATCACCTCGTCGGCCTTGACGACCTCGGCCTTCGCCCAGTTCAGCCCGTAGAGCACCCGGGACTTGTGGTAGATCCCGCTGTCGGCGGAGTTGCGGTACTTCGCCGGGTCGTCGGAGCCGGGCAGCACCCGACCACCGAACCCCATCGCCCTGCCCTCGGCGTCGAAGATCGGGAACAGCACCCGATGGCGGAAGAAGTCGTACTGCCGGTCGTAGCGGTTGAGGGCGCCGAGGCCGGAGTCGACCCAGTCTCGGTCGTTCATGCGCATCGCCTTCGAGAGGTGGTCCCACCCCTCGGGGGCGTACCCGATGCGGTAGCGGCGCACGATGTCGCCGTCGTAGCCCCGTTGCCGCAGGTAGCTGCGAGCGGCGCCGGCGTCGGCGCTGGTCAGCAGGCGCTGGTGGTACCACTCGACCGCCGCCTCGACGGCGTCGTGGAGCTTGGCCCGACGGCGTCGGTCCTCCCCCTCGTTGCGGTCGGTGTAGGTGAGGGTGATGCCCGTCTTGTTGGCCAGGAACTCGACCGCGCCGACGAAGTCGAGGTGCTCCTGTTCACGGACGAAGGTGATGGCGTCGCCCTTGGCCTGACACCCGAAGCAGTAGTAGAGCCCCTGGGCCGCGTTGACGCTGAACGACGGCGACTTCTCGGTGTGGAACGGACACAGGCCGGTGAAGCGCGACCCGACGCGTTTGAGCTGGGTGTAGCCGCTGATCAGCTGGACGATGTCGACCGCGTCGCGTACCCGCCCGATGTCGTCGTCGACGATGCCCACGCCGACGACTCTACGCCAGCGCGGTGACGGTCAGCCGAGGCGTTCCGACAGCCACTGCTCGACCCCGGCGATCGGGATGCGGACCTGCTCCATCGTGTCGCGCTCGCGGATGGTGACCGCCTCGTCCTCGAGCGAGTCGAAGTCGAGGGTGACGCAGTACGGCGTGCCGATCTCGTCCTGGCGGCGATAGCGCTTGCCGATGTTCTGGGTCTCGTCGTAGTCGGTCATCCACCGGTCGGCGAGGGCCGAGAACAGGTTGCGGCTCGGCTCGGCCAGCTCCGGCTTCTTCGACAGCGGCAGCACCGCCACCTTGTAGGGGGCGATCCGGTGGTGGAGTCGCAGGACCGTGCGGGTGTCGTCGTTGACGGTCTCCTCGTCGTAGGCCGACATCAGGAAGGCCATCATCGTGCGGGTGGCGCCGGCCGCCGGCTCGATCACGTGGGGCAGGTACTTCTCGCCGCTCGTCTGGTCGAAGTACTCGAGCTTGGCGCCCGAGTGGGTGGCGTGCTGGGTGAGGTCGTAGTTGCCGCGGTTGGCGATGCCCTCGAGCTCGTCCCAGCCCCACGGGAACAGGAACTCCACGTCGCTGGTGCCCGAGGAGTAGTGGCTCAGCTCGTCGTCGCCGTGGGGACGCAGGCGGAGTTCGTCGGCCGGGATCCCGAGGTCGAGGTACCACTGGAGGCGGGTCTGGCACCAGTACTCGTACCACTCGTCGGCCTCGGCCGGCGGCACGAAGAACTCGAGCTCCATCTGCTCGAACTCACGGGTGCGGAACACGAAGTTGCCGGGCGTGATCTCGTTGCGGAAGCTCTTGCCGATCTGGGCGATGCCGAAGGGCGGCTTCTTGCGGCTCGTGTACTGCACGTTGGCGAAGTTGATGAACATGCCCTGGGCGGTCTCGGGCCGCAGGTAGACCTCGGCGCCCTTGCCCTCGACGGGCCCGGCGTGGGTCTTGAACATCAGGTTGAACTGGCGGGGCTCGGTGAGCTCCCCCTTGGTGCCGCAGTCGGGGCAGGTCTCGGGGTCCTCGAGCTTGTCGAGTCGGTGACGGGCCCCACAGTTGCGGCAGTCGACCAACGGGTCGGAGAAGTTGGCGAGGTGGCCCGACGCCTCCCAGATCGGGGGCGGCGACAGGATCGACGCGTCGAGGCCGACGACGTCGTGGCGCTGCTGCACCATCGACCGCCACCACGCATCCTTCACGTTGCGGAGCATCAGGACGCCGATGGGGCCGTAGTCGTAGGTCGAGCGGAACCCGCCGTAGATCTCGGCGGACGGGAAGACGATGCCCCGGCGCTTGGAGAGGTTGACGATCTTGTCGAAGAGGTCGCTGGACGCAGGCTCGGCCATGGCCGCAGGGTAACGCCAACCGGCCCGTCGGCATCCATCGATTCCGGGCCCCGAGCGACCAGACTGTGAGCGATGATCGATCCCTCCCACACCGATGTCGTGCGCCGCCGCATCCTGGCCTCGCTGATCGACCTCGCGATCGTGGCGGGCCTCACCGCACTCGTCGCCCGCATCATCGCCGTCACCTTCATCGTCGTCGCCGAGACCGACGAGGGCGCCCAGTTCGGCACGGTCGAGGACTACCGGCGCTATCAGGACCTGAGCTCGGGGTTCTCCCGGCTCCAGGCCTTCGGCGACACCTGGTACGTCTGGGACATCTGGCGACTGCTGCTGATCGGGGCGGTCGCCGTGCTGCTGATCCTGTTGATCTGGGTCGTGCTGCCGTCGCGCACCGACCAGAGCCCCGGCAAGGCCGTGTTCGGTCTGCGGACCACCGACCTCCTCGGCGAGACCGCCGCAACATCGCAGCACGTCACCCGCACCATCTTCGGCCTGGTCGACATCCTGCCGGTCGTCGCCCCCGGCCTGTTGGGGTGGGTGCTCGCCTTCACCTCCAACCACCGTCAGCGTCTCGGCGACCGGCTGGCCCAGACCGTGGTGATCGATGCCAAGGCCCCGACGCCCCGGCCCGGGCGAACCTCGGCGGCGACGGCCGAGCCCGCCACCGAACCCGCCGCACCGTCGACGCCGGCCGACCCCCGGGCGGCGGGCGCTCGACCCGCCGAGGCACCGACACCGACCGAGGTGGCCGACGCGCCCATCGCGCCTCCGACCACGCCGCCGGTGGCCACGCCGCCGGTGGCGCCGACAGCCCCGCCTGCGACCGACCTGCCGGCGACTGACCTGCCCACAACCACCCAGCCCGCAACCACGCCGCCCGTCGAGCAGCCGTCAGCCCAGCCCGTCGAGGCGGCCGCTCCCGTCGACCAGCCGGGAGCGGCGCCGATCGCGGCAGCGCCGGAGCTGTTCGACGACACCGCCCCGATCGACATCGAGCGGCCGGCCGACGACCTGCCGGTCCGTCGTAGCACGCTGCGGGCCGACGGCACCGCGATCGACGGCGACCTGCCCGACGACCCAGCGCTCGAGGAGGCGGTACCCGCCCCGATCGTCGAGTCGTCGGAAGCCCCGTCGTCGAACCCCTCGCTCGATGCGTCGGATGCCCTGGCCGGCCTGCTCGCAGCCGACAACCACGCCGACCTCGGTCGACCGGAGGACCGTCGACGCGGCGAACCCGATCGGCTCGACCGAGCCGCATGGGAGCGTCCGACGGCCGAGCCGGCGCCGGTGTGGCGTCGACCGACCGGTGGACGGCCGTTGATCGACGCCGATGCCGGACGAGGCAGGACCGAACGAGCCGGTGACGACGACGGCTACGTCGAGTGGAACGAGGTGGTCGTCCCCGAGCCGGTATCGCTCGACTTCGACGACGCCCCGCTGCGGTCGCCGGCCGCAGGCGGAGCGACCACCGCCGCCACGACCACCGCCGCCACGATGGCCCCGACGGTCGTCGACCACGATCCGGTCGCCGACGGTGGCGTCACCATCGGCGTCCCCTTCGACGAGCGCACCACCGAGTCGATCGACGCGCCGACGCCCGAGACCGCCGTCGCGGAGCCCGCCCCGGTGGTCAGCGAGCCGGCGCCCGTCGTGAGCGAACCGGCGCCGGCCACGCCGAGCGACGACCCCCGCACCCCGACGTGGAGCGATGCGTGGCAGGCATGGGTGGTGTTCGACCCCGCACGGCAGGCCTGGCTGCGGCACGACCCCGAACAGGATCTCTGGCTCGAGCTCTGAGCTCGCTCCTCCGGGTTCAGGCCTGGAGATGCTGGTAGAGCACCGTCGAGGATCGCAGCCTGCGCTCGACGTGCTGCTCGATCATGCGAGCGCCGAGGTTCTCCAGCTCGCGGGCGGTCGCCTCGTCGGTCCGGTCGAGGACCTGGCGGACGCGCCCTTCGAAGATCTCGATCAGGGCTGCTCGCGCCTCCGGCGAGATCGGCTCGCCCGACTTGCAGTCGTGGCACAGCACGCCGCCGAGGTGGAGTTCGATCGCCACCAGCGGGTTGGCAGCCCCACACGACACGCACCGATCGAGGAGGGGTTGCACCCCCTCGAACACGAGCAACTTCGCCACGAACGCGGGCACGACGAGCGGGTTGCCGCTGCGGTCGAGTTCGGCCAGTGCGCCGGTCAGCAGCTTGTAGATCGCCCGGTCCGCCTCGCCCTCCTGACCGACCTGGTCGACGACCTCGAGCATGATCGATGCCCGCCCGTAGGCGTCGAGGTCGGTGCGGAGTCGCGGGTGGAGAGCGACGGTCTGGGCCTCGGTGATGATGTCGAGGTTGCGGCCCTCGTAGAACTGCCCAGCGATCACCGAGCCCGGCTCGAGGCGGGCCCCGAACTTCGACTTCGTGCGCCGTACGCCCTTGGCCACCGCCCGGATCTTGCCCCTGGACTGCCCGAAGAGCACGACGATGCGGTCGGCCTCACCGAGCTTGTAGGTCCGCAGGACGACCGCCTCGTCGCGGACCAGGCTCACGACGCCTCGCCGGGCTCCGTCAGGCCGCCGAAGCGTCGATCCCGCCGCTGGTACTCGCGCACGGCGTCGGCGAGGTGGGTGCGCCGGAAGTCGGGCCAGAACGTGTCGGTGAAGACGAGCTCCGCGTAGGCGGCCTGCCAGATCAGGTAGTTCGAGATCCGCGACTCGCCCGACGTGCGGATCCAGAGGTCGACCTCGGGCATCTCCGGGTCGTAGAGGTGGGCGGCGATCGACTCCTCGGTGATCGGCTCGCCGGCGGCGAGGGCGTCGTTCACCGCGTCGACCAACTCGGCGCGACCGCCGTAGTTGAACGCGATCGTGAGGGTGAGCGTGCGGTTGTCCTTGGTGAGCTCGATGCTCTCGTTCATCCGCTTGACCAGGCGGCGGGGCACGCGCCAGTCACGGCGACCGATGAACCGGATCCGCACCCCCATCTCGTGGAGCTCGCGGCTGCGTCGCACCAGGAGCGACTCGTTGAAGCCCATCAGATAGCGGACCTCGGCGGTGGGCCGACGCCAGTTCTCGGTCGAGAACGCATAGACGGTCAGCCATTCGACGCCGAGTTCGAGGGCGCCGTGCACGGCGTCGAGCAGCGCCTCCTCACCGGCGGCGTGGCCGTCGGTGCGCTTCAGGCCGCGCTGTTGCGCCCATCGCCCGTTGCCGTCCATGACGGCGGCGACGTGACGCGGCACGTGTCGCAGGTCGATCCCGGTGAGATCCATCGGAGCGCACCGTATCCGATCACCTGTCGCTCGGGCGGGAGGCCCGGACGGTGGCTCAGCCCTCGGCGGGCTCCGAGCCGGCGTCGGGAGCGGCCGGCGCCTCGGTGGCCGGCGCAGCGGTGGTCGACGGAGCGGCGGTCGTGGGATTGAAGAAGGTCGGCACCGGCGAGTCGGCGTCGGTCGACGGCGTCGCGGTGGTGGCCGGCGCAGCGGTCGTGGGCGCAGCCGTGGTGGCGGTGGTGGCCGGGGCCGCCGTCGTGGCCGGGCGGCGCACGGTGGTGGCCGTCCGGCGGGGGGCCGCCGTGGTGGCGGGCGCCGCGGTGGTGGCCGGCGCAGCCGTCGTGACGGTGGTGGACGGCGCCGCGGTGGTCGACGGGGCGGCCGTGGTGGCCGTCGTCGACGGCTCGGGAGCGAGCGTGGTCGTGAGTTCGACGGTCGTCGGCGCGTCGTCGACGGTGGTGATCCGCTCGTCGTCGCCACCGAGCATCTGGCCCACCAGGACCACGCCGAGCACGATGACCGCGGCGATGGCGAGGAGCGCCGCCAGCATCGTGCGGCGGTCGTCGTCGACGTCCTCCGCCGGCTGGAAGGTCACCGCACCGGTGGTGTCGAGCTGGGCCCCGAGCTGCAGCCGAGGCTGTTCCTCGGTGACGGGCCGCTCGATGTCGAGCTGGACCCGCGGCCGCTCCGGTTCGACCGGGGCGCCGCCCATCGCCGCCAGGGTCAGCTTCGGGCGCGTGGTCGGTGCGTCGTCCGACGGGGTCGGGCGGCCCGGCAGCACGATGCGGCGGGGCCCGGCCGCCTCGGCGTCGTCGGCAGTGGTGTCGTCGGCAGTGGTGTCGGCCGTGTCGTCATCGGCGGTGTCGTCGTCGGTCTCGAGGACCGTCTCGTCATCGACCGGCTCGTCCTCGACCGTCTCGTCCTCGACCGGTTCGTCAGCGAGGACCTCGACCTCGTCATCGGCGGGATCGTCGGCGACCGGGTCGGGCACGAGGGTCGGCCGCTTCGGCGAGTCGAGCAGGAGGGAGGCGAGCCGTTCGGCCTCGAGGTCGAGGAGCTCGAGGTCGGTAGCAGCGTCGGGGGATGCAGGCATGTCGGTGGTGTCGTCGATCACAGAGAAGTAGTCCGAATTCTCACCGCCTGGAGCGGCAACTCACCGCCGGAGGCGGCGCCACAACATCGCCCGCGACGCGAGGTTACTGCCTAGGCTCCAGGGGGTGTCCAGCACAACTACCCAGCTGGGCAGGGTGACCCAAGCGCTTCCGGGCGGCGGCGAGGCCCGGCCCGGACAGCAGGAGATGGCCGACCTGGTGGCCAGGGCGGTCGAGCGCGGGATCATGGGCGACCTGCGCACCACCCTCGTGCAGGCCGGCACCGGCACCGGCAAATCGCTCGCCTACCTCGTGCCGATCGTCGCAGCGGGGCGCAAGGCGATCATCGCGACCGCGACCATCGCCCTCCAGGGGCAGCTCCTGGCCAGCGATCTGCCCAAGGTCGCCGACGCCATCGACGACGACCTCACCTTCGCCCTGCTGAAGGGCCGCAACAACTACGCCTGCGCCCAGCGGCTGGCCGAGCTCGACAACTCCGACACCAGCGACCAGCTCGACCTGCTCGGCGGCACCTCCAAGCTCGACGAGCTCCGCCGCGTCCGGGAGTGGGCCGCCGACTCCGCCACCGGCGACCGCGAAGAGCTCGACCCCGCTCCCCCGCTCGACGTCTGGCGCGCCGTCAGCGTCGGCGCCGACGAGTGCCCGGGCGCCGCCCGCTGCCCCAGCGGCGGCGAGTGCTTCAGCGAGCAGGCCCGCAACGAGGCGATGGAGGCCCAGGTGGTGATCACCAACCACCACTACTACGGCCTCGACCTCGCCGCCGGCGGCGTGCTGCTGCCCGAACACGACGTCGTCGTCTTCGACGAGGCCCACCACCTCCCCGAGGTGATCGGCGCCACCAACGGCACCGAGATCTCGGGCGGTCGCCTCCGCGCCCTCGGCAAACGGATCCGGGGGCTGCTGACCGACGACAAGCCGGCCCTTCAGCTCGACCGCTCGGCCCTCGACCTCGACGACGTCCTCGGCAAGCAGGTCGGTCGCCGCATCGAGATCGCCGACGACCTGCTGTCGTTGCTCGTGACCGCTCGCGACCGGCTCGACACCGCCCTCGCCGCCCTCCGCAAGATCGACGCCCCCGATGGCTCCGACGCCGCCGCCCGGGCAGAGCGAGCCGTGCTCGGCGCCACCAACCTGATCGACGCCTGCGATCAACTCCTGGCCTCGGGCGACGACGACGTGTGCTGGATCGACGGCAACCGGGATCGCCCGGTGTTGCGGCGCACCCCGCTCGACGTGGGCGCCATCCTCACCGAGCGGCTGTGGGGTCAGCACACCGCGATCCTCACCAGCGCCACCCTGCCGCCGGGCCTCGCCGACCAACTCGGCCTCGTCGGCCATCCGTCGTTCCACGGCGGCGCCGTGCACGACGTGGCCTCACCGTTCGACTACGAGACCCTGGGCGTCCTCTACTGCGCCACCCACCTCCCCGAGCCGCGGCACCCCGACTACCGCCAGGCCGTGCGCGACGAGATGGTGCGCCTCATCGGCGCCGCCGGCGGCCGCACCCTCGGGCTGTTCACCAGCGCGTCGGCGATGCAGGAGGCCGCCGAGGACCTACGAGATCGGCTGGACATGACCGTCATGGTGCAGGGCGAGCAGTCGAAGGCCCGCCTGATCGAGGCCTTCCGGGCCGAGCCCTCGGCGGTCCTGTTGGCGACGCTCTCGTTCTGGCAGGGCGTCGACCTCCCCGGCGACACCCTCACGCTCGTCACGATCGACCGGCTGCCGTTCCCGCGGCCCGACGACCCGGTGCTGTCGGCCCGGCGCGACGCCGCCGGGCCCGCCGCCTTCCGGACCGTCGACCTTCCCCGGGCCCAGATCCTCCTCGCCCAGGCGGCCGGCCGGCTGATCCGGCGCAGCACCGACCGCGGCGTGGTCGCCGTGCTCGACAATCGGTTGGCGACCAAGAAGTCGTATCGCTGGGAACTGATCGGGGCGCTGCCGCCGCTGCGGCGGATGAAGGACCCGGACGAGGTGGCCGAGTTCCTCCGGTCGATCGACGCCGACGCTCGGGCAGCGGCCGCTCAGGACGACTGACCGGTCCGGCCCCAGCGGGTCAGTAGCCCAGCCGCTCGATCCGTTCGGGGTCGTGCTGCCAGTTGCGATCGACGGTGACGAACAGCTCGAGGTAGACCCCGTCGGGCAGGTGGTGCCGAGCCCGGGTCCCGACCTCGCGCAGCACCGACCCCTTCTTGCCGATCACGATCCCCTTCTGGGAGTCGCGCTCGACGAGGATCTCGACACGGATGCGGGGCCACTGCCACTCGGTCACGCGGGTGGCCACCGAGTGGGGCACCTCGTCGCGGGTCACCCGCAGGAGCTGCTCGCGGACGAGCTCGGCCACCCACATCGGCTCGGGCATGTCGGTGAGGTGATCCTCGGGGTACCAGTGCGGGCCCGGCGGCATCGCGTTCTCGAGATACTCGACGAGGGCGGGCACCCCCTTACCGGTCATCGCCGACACCGGGAAGTAGGCGGCGGCATCGAGGGCGGCGAGCTCGGTCAGCTGTTCGCCGATGCGGGCCGGGTCGAGGTTGTCGCACTTGTTGAGCACCACCACCGTCTTGGCCGGCTTGAGCCGTTCGGTGAGGAAGCGATCACCCTTGCCGTATCCGGCACGAGCGTCGATCACGAAACAGACCAGGTCGACCCCGCTGCTCGCCTCGGCCGCGGTCTCGTTCAACCGGTTGCCGAGCGCGGTCCGGGGCTTGCCCACGCCGGGGGTGTCGACGAACACGATCTGGGTGGTGTCGGTCGTGCGGATCCCCCGGATCTGGTTGCGGGTGGTCTGCGCCTTGTCCGAGGTGATCGACACCTTCTTGCCGAGCATCTGGTTGAGCAGGGTCGACTTGCCGGTGTTGGGCCGTCCGAACAGGGCTACGAACCCGCTGCGGAAGTCGCCGTGGTCGATCTCGGGGTCGACGGTGATCGGGCCGGGGGTCGCCCCCTCGCCGCCCTCGGCACCGATCTCGAGCGCAGGGTCGAGATCGAGGTCGTCGATGTCGAACGGCGCGGCCTCGTCGCCGACCTGGTGGGCCCCGTCGCCCTCGTGATCACTCGGCATGGACATCGTCGGTCACCTCGTTCAGCTGTCGGCGCACCACGCGCACCCGTGTGATTCGCCGCCCCTGCACCCGTTCGGCCTCGAGTTCGTAGCCGTCGACCTCGCACCGCTCGCCCTCGCCGGGCACCCGGCCGAAGCCGTCGAACACCAGGCCGCCGACCGTGTCCCAGTCGCCCTCGGGCAGGTCCATGCCCGCCACGTGGTTGAGCTCGTCGATCGGCATCCGGGCGTCGACGCGCAGGCTGCCGTCGCGCTGGCGTTCCACCAGCGGCTCCTCGACGTCGTACTCGTCGACGATCTCACCGACGAGTTCCTCGATCAGGTCCTCGAGCGTGGCCAGGCCGGCGATGCCGCCGTACTCGTCGACCGCGATCGCCATGTGGAACTTCTCGGTCTGCATCTCCTTGAGGAGGTCCGACACCCGCTTGGTCTCGGGCACGAACCGCGCCGGACGCAGGTAGCCACCGATCGGTTCGTCGTGGGCGCCGTCGAGCTCGGCCCGGATCAGATCCTTCACGTAGACGAGGCCGATGATGTCGTCGATGTTGTCGCCCTCGGCGGGGAGTCGGGAGAAGCCGGCCTCCGACGCCACCTCGAGGGCGGCGGCCACCGTCACGTCCCGTTCGAGGGTGATCATGTCGGTGCGGGGCACCATCACCTCGCGCACGATCGTGCCGCCGAACTCGATCACCGACTCGATCAGGTCGCGTTCGTCCTGCTCGAGCACCGCGTCCTCGACGGCGGCGTCGGCCAGCGCGATCAGTTCCTCAGGGTGGGCGAAGGGTCCGGTCTGCAGGCCCTTGCCGGGGACCATGACGTTGGACAACCACACCAGGGCGGCGGCCAGCAGGCGGACCGGTGCGCTGCCGACGAGGGCGGCGACGGGGCGGGCCAGGGCGAGGGCGGTGCGATCGGCGTGGAGGATGCCCATCGTGCGGCCCCCGGCCTCGGCGACGACGAACACCAGGGCGATGTCGAGCGCCGTCGACAGCCACACCCAGCGGGCGCCGAACAGGTCGGCGGTGGCGGTGGCGACCAGGGTGGCGTGGGCCAGCTGGGCACCGACGATGACCATCCGCAGCGGGTTGAGGATCGCTTCGGGGTTCTCGAGCAGGGCCACCGCTCGATGCACCCGACGGTCGGTGCCGTCGTCGTCCAGGCTCTCGAGCCGCACCACGCTGGTGCGGCCGAGGGCGGCCTCGGCCGTGGTGAGGACCACGATGACCACCAGGAGGATCGCTGCCGCGACGAGCAGCCAGATCGACGGGTCCATCAGGCCGTCTCCTCGGCAGCCACGGGATGGACGAACCCCGCAGCGGCGAGGTGGACCCGCTCCCGCGCCTGCATGGCGAGCCGCTCGTCGTCCTCGGCGTGGTCGTGGCCGAGGATGTGGAGCACGCCGTGGGCGAGCAACAGGGTCAACTCGGCGTCGACCGAACCGGCGTGGGTCGGCGCCTGGTCGACGGCCACCGACCGACACAGCACGATGTCGCCGAGATGCGGCGGACCGAGCTGTGCCAGCGGGTCGAGAACCGGTGCCGGCTCGGCGAGCGGGGGCGCGTCGAGGGGGAACGACAACACGTCGGTCGGCCCCTCCTTGCCGAGGTGCTCGGCATTGAGCGCCGCGATGGCGTCACGGTCGACGAAGAAGACGTCCAGCGTTCCCTCGCTCACGCCCTCGCCCTCCAACACCGACGCGACGAGCGCCCGCCACCGGTCGGGGTCGGGTTCGTCGCCCACCTGGTCGTCCAGATGGATCTCGAGGTGCGTCTCGGCCGGGCTCATCGCCGGGGTCGGCGGTCACCGCGCGGAGCGTCGGCCTCGAACTTCTCGTAGGCGTCGACGATGTCCTGCACGATGCGGTGACGCACGACGTCCGACGACGTGAGCCGCACGAACGCCACCCCGTTCACCCCCTCGAGGATTCGCTGGGTGCCCGCCAGACCGGACCGGCCCCCGGCGACGTCGACCTGGGTCTCGTCGCCGGTGACGACGACCTTGGAGCCGAAGCCGACGCGGGTGAGGAACATCTTCATCTGCTCGGGCGTGGTGTTCTGCGCCTCGTCGAGGATGATGAAGCTGTCGTTGAGGGTCCGGCCCCGCATGAACGCCAGGGGCGCCACCTCGACGACGTTGCGTTCGAACAGCTTGCCGAGACCCTCGGCGCCGACCATGTCCTGCATGGCGTCGTAGAGCGGCCGCAGGTAGGGGTCGACCTTCGACATCAGGTCGCCCGGCAGGTAGCCGAGCCGCTCACCGGCCTCGACCGCTGGGCGGGTGAGGATGATCCGCTCGACCTCCTTCGCCTGCAGCGCCCGCACGGCACACGCCACGGCGAGCCAGCTCTTGCCGGTGCCCGCAGGGCCGATGCCGAAGGTGATCATGTGGTCGCGCACCGCATCGAGGTAGCGCTTCTGCCCGCCGGTCTTGGGCCGCACGACCTTGCCCCGCGACGTCGTCAGGATCCGATCGGTCAGCACCTCGGAGGGCTTCTGGTCGCTGCCCACCATGTCGATCGCCCGGGTCACGACCTCGGGGGCCAGGGCCTGGCCTCGTTCGAGGACGACGATCAGCTCGTTGATCACCGACGCCGCCTCGGCGGCCTGGGGACCGTCGAGGGTGATCTCGGTGCCGCGGACGTGGATCGACGCGTCGAACGACGCCTCCACCACACGGAGGTACTCGTCCCGATGGCCGAGCAGACCCATCATCAGGTCGTTGCGGTCCACGGTGATCTTCACGGGGCTGGTCGTCGCGATAGCGTCACAGGCTACCGCCTCGGCGACCTTCGGGTTCCTCGATTCGTCAACCGTCACGGTCGACCGACCGCTCCCGTTCCCGTCGAGGTGTCGTGCCCACTCCACGCCGCTCCCCCGCCGACCTCGCCCGCGGCCCGGCCCCGTCGCCGAGCCGGCCCCTCGTGACCCTCGCTGCGGGCCCCGACCGCGTCGAGGTCCACAAGCGACGTCACGGCCCGGACGCCCCGGCCGCCACCGCCGCCGAAGCGGACTGGCTGCGACGCGCCGCCGGACCGGGCGTGGCCCGGGTGGTTCGGGTCGACGCCGCCGCCGGGCTCCTCGTCGTCGCCCACGCCGGACCCCGCTCCTTCGCGACCGTCGCCGGCGAAGCGGCCGCGGCCGGCGGGCGGGCGACGCCGGCGGCATCGGCTCGGCTGGCGGCGGGGGTCGCCCGCACCCTCGATCGCCTCCACCGACTCGGCCTCGCTCACGGCGGTGTGCGTCCCGATCACGTCGTCGTCACCGGTGAGGTGGCGACGCTGATCTCCCCGCGTCCGCGACTCTCACCGCGTCCGCGACTCTCACCGCCTCCGCCCGGCGATGGGCACCCCGCCGCAACGATCGCCGACGACCTGGCCGGCCTCGGCTCGCTCGTGGCCCACGCCGCGTGGTCCTGGCGCGTCACACCGTCGTGGCGTCACGTCGTCGACGAGTGGGAGCACCTCGCGACGCTGCTGGTCGACGGCCGGGTCACCGGCGCTCACCACGTCGCCCTCCGGCTCGACGCGCTGGCGCACGAACCGCGTGGGTTCGTGCGACGCATGTTGGCGGTGCGACCGACGGTGCGGCCGGGGTCGGTCAGCCGGGGACCTGGGTGAGCCCCAGGTCGGAGAGGCGGTCGACGGCGTGGTCGAAGTCGACGCCGAGGATGCAGGCGACGGCCCGCAGGTCGTCGCTGCGCACGGTGAGCACCCGACCGTTGAAGTCCTGCCGCTGCACCTGGATCATCGTCAGGTAGCGGGTCAGCATCTCACCCTCGGGCCCGGGCACGGAGTCGAGCTCGGTGAGGTTGATCATCACGCCGGCCCGGCCGGTGCGATCGGTGAGGTCGACCAGTCCGGGGGTGACCCCGACATTGGTGGCCTTCGGCAACAGCTGGTCGACCGGCACGTTGTAGAACCGGGCGAGCCGCTCGAGCCGGGGCACCGAGATCGCCCGCTCGCCGCGCTCGTAGGCACCGAGGACCGACGCCTTGAACTCCTGGTTCGACGACGCCTCGACGTCCTGCAGTGACAGGCGCTTCTGACGACGGATGGCGCGCAGACGCTCACCCACCAGTCGACCGTATTCGGAGCTCGCTTCGTCGAACTCGTCCTCGCTCATGGCTCTCCCTTGCCGCCGGGTGCGGGATCCCGGGTCCCGCCCGACGGTAATCGTCACGCAGCGCGGCTTCAACCACCCTTGGTGAAGCCTTCCCGACGACGGGTCAGCCGGCCTGGGCCAGCAGGGCACCGGCGACGATCGCCGCGGTCTCCGCCCGCAGGATGCGTCCCGGGAGCCCGACGAGCGCAGGGCCGGCCGCCACCTCCTCGGGGGACCATCCGCCCTCGGGCCCGACGACGATCAGGTCGACGCCGTCGTCGGGTGCCGGGTTGCCGGGCTCGGCCAGGGCCAGACCGGCGGGCCACGCGGAGCGGAGCTGGTCGAGCGACATCGGTGCGCCCACCTCGGGCAGCCGGGCACGCCGGCACTGCATCGACGCCTCGCGCACGCTCACCTGCATCCGCTCGACCGCCTTGCGGGCCCGACCGTCGTCCCAGCGCACGACCGATCGCTCGGCCACGACCAGCTGGATCACGTCGAGCCCCAGCTCGGTCAGCTTGGCGGCGACCCACTCGGGTTTCTGGGCCTTCACCGGGGCGAAGGCGACGCCGAACCGGCGCTCGCGGGCGGCCTCGTGCTCGACCGCGCCCTCGAGCTCCACCGAGTCGGCGGCCAGGCGGGCGCGCCGATGGCCGCCCACCCCGTCCGCGAGGGTCAGCGCGTCGCCCGGCTGCATCCGCAGCGAGCGACGCAGATGACGGTCGTCGGCCTCGCGCACGACCGGCGCGTCGAGGTCGTCGACGAAGACGAGTGGCAGCCGGCGGGACGGCCGGCTCAACGGACTCGGCTCATGGCGACCGGCTCAGCAGCGCCGGCTCAGTTGAACGCCGACTTGATCTTGGAGAAGAGCCCGCCCTCGCCGGGGGGCGCCACCTGCTCGCCCCGCTGCTCGGCGAGTTGGCGCAGCAGCGCCACATCGTCCTCACTGAGCTCGGTCGGGGTGTCGACCACGAGGGCCAGCCGCAGGTCGCCGCGCCCACGGCCCCGGAGACGCGGGACCCCGGCGTCGCGGATCGTGAAGATGCGACCGGTCTGGGAACCGGCGGGCACCTCGACGTCGAGCTCGGCGTCGATGGCGCCGAAGGAGATCGTCGCACCGAGCGCGGCCTGGGTGACCGCCACGTGGAGCGGCGCGACGAGGTCGTCGCCATCGCGCTCGAACACCGGGTGCGGCTTCACCCGCACCTCGACGTAGAGATCGCCGGCGCCGCCACCGCGAGCGCCGACGGCGCCCCGACCGGTCAGGCGCAGCGTCGAGCCGTGGGCCACGCCGGCGGGGATGTCGACGGTGTAGGTGCGCTCCTCGACCTTGCGGCCCTCGCCCGCGCACGTCGGGCACGGCTTGGACACGGTGCGCCCCTCGCCGCCACAGCGGGGACAGGCGGCCGTGGTCACCATCTGGCCGAGGATCGACTGGCGGACCTGACGGACCTGGCCCGCACCGCCGCACTCGCCGCAGGTCTCGACCTTGGCGTCCGGGGCGGCTCCGGTCGCCTCGCAGTCGTCGCACGGCACCGCGGTGCGAACCGAGACGTCCTTGGCCGCGCCACGCACCGTGTCCTCGAGATCGAGTTCGGCGACCACCTCGAGGTCGACACCGCGCTTGGAGGCCGCACGGCCACCACCCGCAGCCCCGCCGCTCATGTTGAAGAAGGCGTCGAAGAGATCGCCGAGGCCACCACCGGCGCCGAACGGGTCGCCGGCGAACCCGCCGCCACCGGGGCCGCCGGCCGACCCGAAGCGGTCGTAGTTCGAGCGCTTGGTGTCGTCCGACAGCACCTCGTAGGCCTCGGCGCACTGCTTGAACCTGGCCTCCGCTTCGGCGTCACCCGGGTTGGCGTCGGGGTGGTACTCCCGGGCCTTGCGTCGGTAGGCCTTCTTGATCTCGGCGGCGGTGGCGGTCCGCTCGACCTCGAGGATCTCGTAGTAGTCGATGCTCATGGGAAGTTGGTTCTCGGAGGGGGTCGGGTCAGCCGTCGCTGAGGCGCTGGCCGAGATGGCGGCTGACGACGGCGACGGCCGCCATCGCCTGGGGGTAGTTCATGCGGGTGGGACCGAGGACGGCGATCGAACCGGCGTCCTCGCCGTCGATGCGGTAGGGCGACACCACCATCGACACTTCTTCGAGCTTCTCCAACCCGGTCTCGGTGCCGATCGCCACGTTGAGTCCGCGATCGAGCACGTCGGTGATCACGTTGACCACCACGAGTTGCTGCTCGAGGATCGTGAGCACCCGCTTGACCGAGTCGATCGCCTCGAAGCGGGACGCGACACGGGAGGTGCCGTCGACATAGACGCGGTCGGCTTCGCCGGTCGACGCGCCGAGCAGGTCGATCACCACGGCGACGAGCCCGTCGACCTCGGGATCGCCGGTCGGGCGGGCGGCGGCCGCGGCGGCGAGGGGGTGGCCCTCGAGGGCGGCCCGCACCACGGCGGTGACGCGCTCGATGATGTCGACGGGAACCTCGACGGCGAGGGTCATCGTGTGCTTCTCGACCGCGCCGTTGGAGAACACCACGACCGCCAACACGACCCGGTCGGCGAGGGGCACGAGCTGCACGGAACGCACCTCGGCCGCCTCGACCGAGTGGTCGATGACGACGGCGGGCTGGTCGGTCAGGTTCGACAGCAGGCCGGCCGTCTGCTGGAGCATCGTCTCGATCTCGCCCCGCACCTCGGTGAAGAAGTCGAGGACCAGCCGTGACTGGGGCGTGCCGAGCTGGAGCCGCTCCCCGGAGCCGGCGTTGCCGAGGGCGTCGACGAAGTAGCGGTAGCCCTTCTCGGTGGGCACCCGGCCGGCGCTCGTGTGGGGTTGCTGGAGGTAGCCGTCGGCCTCCAGGGCGGCCAGCTCGTTGCGGACCGTCGCGGAGGACACGCTGAGCTGGGCGGTCTTGGCCACCGAGCCCGACCCGACGGGCGAGGCCGTCTCGATGTACTCCTCGACGACGGCGGTGAGGATCGCAGCCTTGCGGTCGTCGAGCACGATCGGCACCTCCGTTCGGTCGAGTGGGGCGCCGACCGGTTCGGCGCCACAGGGACGATCCACCCAGTCTAGAGCGTCGTGGTCATCCGCCTGAGGTGCGCGCCTTGAGTTCGTCGTAGCGGGCGAGGGCGTCGGCCCGTTCGGCGCCGTGATCGACGATCGGGGCCGGGTAGCCGGCCGGCGCCCCCGACGGGTCGGCCCAGGGCTCGTGGATCCGCTTGGCCCCGAGGTGGGCGAGCTCGGGCACCCACCGACGGAGGTAGTCGCCGTCGGGGTCGAACTTCTTCGACTGCGACACCGGGTTGAACACCCGGAAGAAGGGCGACGCGTCGGTGCCGGTGCCCGCCACCCACTGCCAGCCGTGCTGGTTGGAGGCGAGGTCGCCGTCGACGAGGTGCTCCATGAAGTGGGCGGCGCCGCGCCGCCAGTGGAGGTGCAGGTCCTTCACCAGGAACGAACCCACGATCATGCGGACCCGATTGTGCATCCAGCCCTCGGCGAGCAGCTGGCGCATCCCCGCGTCGACGATCGGGTAGCCGGTGCGACCCTCGGCCCAGGCCGCGAAGCGATCGTCGGCCGGCGGGCCGTCGTCCCAGCGCAGGTGGGCCATCTTCGGGACGAAGGCGTCGCGGGCCGAGTCGGGCCGGGCGAAGAGGACGTCCGCGTAGAACTCCCGCCAGGCGATCTCGCTGCGGAACACCTCCTCGGACGGGTCGGGGCCGAGCCGCTCGAGGATCTGGCGGGGATGGATCGCGCCCCACTTCAGCGCAGCCGACAGGCGCGACGTGCCCTCGACACCCGGCAGGTCACGGGCCGTGGCGTAGTCGTAGACGGGGCCGTCGAGGAACGCCTCGAGCTGCTCGAGGGCGGCCCGCTCCCCCGCCGGCGGCAGGTCGACATCGACCGTCGGGGCGTCGGGGAGGCCGTCGGACCTCGCCGCGGCGAGGTCGAGGTCCGGACGCTCGACGGGTTCGGCCCAGCCGTGGGCCTTCCACGCCTTGAAGAACGGCGTGAACACCTTGTAGGGCGTGCTGCCGCCCGTGAGGATCGTGCCGGGGGCGACGGCGTAGGGCGAGTCGCGGAAGTGGACGGTGAGGCCGCGTTCGGCGAGACGCTCGCCGACGGCGGTGTCGCGGGCCCGGCCGTAGGGGCCGAAGTCGTCGGTGGCCCAGATCGTCTCGGCCCCGGTCTCCTCGGCGACGGCGGCGAGGGAGTCGGCGGGATCGCCGGAGCGGACCACGAGCCCGCCGTCGAGGTCGGCGTCGAGGGCGGCGAGGGTGGCCCGCAGGTAGGCGAGGCGCACGTCACCGGACGGGCCACGGAGGCGATCGTCGTTGCAGAACACCGGCACGACGGGACCGGCCTCGGCGGCCGCCGACAACGCCGGATGGTCGGACAGGCGGAGGTCGCGTCGGAACCAGACGATCGAGGTCACCGGGCCATGGTGGTCCGACGGCGGCCCCGGCGTCGGATCGCGCGCCGCTACGACCGCCTCGGGCATTGGGTCAACCACACGGCCCCCAGCCCCCTCTCAGCCACCCAATCCCGCACACACCCCACCAGCTCAGGGATTGGGTCAACCACACGACCCCCAGCGCCCGGTCGCCGACCCAACGCCGAGGGCGATGGGCACCGACACCGGGCCGCCTGGACACGGGCAGATCCTGCCAACGAACCGAATCCGCCGGTTCATTGGCAACAAGGAACCGCATACGGCACGAACCCGCCAACAAATCCGGATCGGCGGCACGATGTCACCAACGAACCACCCACCCGCGGGGACCGCCGCCGCTTCAAGGGATTGGGTCAACCACGCGGCTCTCGGCGCCCGCACAACGACCCAACGCCGAACACCGCCGCCGCTTCGAGGGATTGGGTCGATCACACGGCCCCAGGCACCCGCTCACCGACCCAATGCCGGAACGCCATCGCCCGAACGCGAGGCGGCCGGGCACGTGGGGAGCAGTCAGTCGTCGAGGCAGTCGGTCGGCGAGGCAGTCAGTCGTCGAGACGCAGCGCGCGGATGAAGGTGTCGGGCGGGATGTCGACCCGGCCGATGCTCTTCATCTTCTTCTTGCCTTCCTTCTGCTTCTTCAGCAGCTTGTTCTTTCGGGTGATGTCGCCGCCGTACAGCTTGGCGGTGACGTCCTTGCGGAAGGCACGCACGGTCTCCCGGGCGATGATGCGACCACCGATGGCGGCCTGGATCGGCACCTCGAACTGCTGCCGAGGGATGATCTCCTTCAACTTCTCGGCCGTGCGACGGCCGTAGTCGTAGGAGTTGTCGCGGTGCACGATCGTCGAGAACGCGTCGACCTGTTCGCCGTTGAAGAGGATGTCGACCCGCACCAGGTCGCCAGGGGCGTAGCCGTCGGCCTCGTAGTCGAGCGACGCATACCCCTGGGTCCGGCTCTTGAGCTGGTCGAAGAAGTCGACGACGACCTCGGCCAGGGGCAGGCGGTAGACCATCTCGAGCCGCTCGGGCGACAGGTACTCCATCTTCTCCAGCTGCCCGCGCCGGGTCTGGCACAGGTCCATCAGCGTGCCCGTGTAGTCCGACGGCGTGATGATCGTCGCCTTGAGGTAGGGCTCGGAGATCTGGTTCCAGTCGCCGGCCGGCGGTAGGTCGGACGGGTTGTCGATCTCCCGCTCCTCGCCGTTGTTCATCGTGAACCGATAGGCCACCGATGGCGACGTGGCGATCAGGTTGAGGTCGAACTCGCGCTCGAGCCGTTCCCGCACGATCTCCATGTGGAGCAGGCCGAGGAACCCGCAGCGGAAGCCGAAGCCGAGGGCGCCGGAGGTCTCGGGCTCGAAGGTGAACGAACCGTCGTCGAGCTGCAGCTTGTCGAGGGCGTCACGGAAGTTCTCGTAGTCGTCGCCGTCGACCGGGTAGAGGCCACAGAACACCATCGGCTGGGGCTCGCGGTAGCCGGGCAGGGTGGCGGTGGCGCCACCGGAGTCGGTGGTCACGGTCTCACCCGAGCGCGCCTCCCGCACGTCCTTGATGCCGGCGATCAGGTAGCCGACCTCGCCGGCCGAGAGCTGCTTGACCGGCGTGTTGACCGGGTTGCGGGTGCCGATCTCCTCGGCCGGGTGGGTGGCGCCCGCCTGCATGAAGCGGAGCTTCTCCCCCGTGTGCATCGTGCCGTTGACGACCCGGATGCTCGACACGACGCCGCGGTAGGTGTCGAAGTGGGAGTCGAAGATCAGGGTCTGGAGCGGCGCTGCGGGGTCGCCCTCGGGGGCCGGGATCCGCTCGATGATGGCGTCGAGCAGTTCCTCGACGCCTTCGCCGGTCTTGGCCGACATCCGCAACACCTCGTCGGCCGGGATGCCGAGCACCTGCTCGATCTCGCCGGCGTACTTGTCGGGCTCGGCGGCCGGCAGGTCGATCTTGTTGAGGGCGGCCACGATCTCGAGGTCGTTCTCGAGGGCGAGATACATGTTGGCGAGCGTCTGGGCCTCGATGCCCTGGGCGGCGTCGACGACGAGCACCACACCCTCACACGCCGCCAACGACCGGCTGACCTCGTAGCCGAAGTCGACGTGGCCGGGCGTGTCGATCAGGTTGATCGTGAAGCCCTTCCACTCGAGCTTCACGCTCTGCAGCTTGATGGTGATGCCCCGCTCGCGCTCGATGTCCATCGAGTCGAGGTACTGGGCCCGCATCTCGCGCGCCTCGACCGCACCGCACTTCTCGAGGAGGCGGTCGGCGAGGGTCGACTTGCCGTGGTCGATGTGGGCGATGATCGACAGATTGCGGATCTTCGACAGGTCGGCAGCAGCGCTCATGACCCGTCGAACGCTATCCGCATTCGACGGCGACCGATCGACGTGCGGAACTGGCCTCGGGTGCCGCTAGCCTTGGACAGCCGCGTCGGCCGAGTGCCGCGCCCAGATCTCACTTCACCCCGTCCCCCGAAAAGGACATCTCGTGGCCAACATCAAGAGCCAGATCAAGCGCAACCGCCAGAACGAGAAGCGTCGCCTCCGCAACCGCGCCGTGCGCGCCGAGCTCCTCACCCGTGAGAAGAGCGCCGAGGCCGCCGCCGGCACCGACAACGAGGCCGAGGCCCTGCGTCTCGCCATCAAGCGGATCGACAAGGCCGCCCAGAAGGGTGTCCTCCACAAGAAGGCCGCCGCCCGCCGCAAGAGCCGCCTCGTGGCTCGCGTGCGCAGCGCCTCCGCCTGACCCACCCCGTCATCGGTCGCCCGATCTCGGGCGACCTCCCCGGCGGTCGCCGACGCGACGATCCCTATCGGGACAGTCGAGCGAGGCGAGCGACCAGGACTTCCAACAGCGCCTCCCCCGGGATGGCGCTGTTGCCGCGTAGATCGAGATCCGCGTCGGCCAGCAGGGTGATCGCCTGCCGCACCCGCGCCGACCCGAGCCGCCGGGACAGGCCGAGCGCCTTCTTGGCCGGGAACGTCGAGCCGGTCATGCCGAGATGGGCGGCCGCCGCCTTCTCGTCGCCCACCGGCGCCCCGTCCAGGGCGAGCGCCCGCTGGTAGTGGTTGTGGAGCGTGGCCAGCAGCGCCAGCCCGTGGCGGTCGCCGGCCCGGGTCATGCGATGCATGCGCTCGAGCGCCAGGTTGATGTCGCCCGAGTCGATCGCATCGGTCAGCTCCCAGGGCGGCACGTCGGACGCCTGCCCGAGGAACGGCTCGACGTCGGCCGCCGACACCGCGGCGCCGTCACCGAAGGTCGAGACCAGGGTGGCGACAATCGCGTCGACCCGACCGACGTCGTCGCCGACCATGTCGGCCAGGCGCTTGCGGGCGCCGGCCTCGAACCGGATCGGGGCCTCGGCCAGCTTGGCCTCCAGCAGCATGCGCCGGCCCTTGCCCTTCGGCGCCGCGTCGACCTCGAGGGCGCCGACCTTCTTGAGGGCGTCCTTCAGCGCCTTGGGCACCGCCGACATCTTCGAGTGCGACCCGGGCGCCTTCTCCCACACCAACACGAGGTCGGTCGTCGGCGCCGGATCCTCGAGGTACTCGACCAGCCCGAGCACCTGCTCCTTGCGAGAGAACTGGGCCAGGTGACGCCCGACGACCACGCGACGCTCGGTGAGGAACGGCGGGGTGTGGGCGGCGGTGACCAACGCCGTGAGGTCGGCCTCGGCGTCGTCGGGGGCGTAGTTGGTCTCGGTGAGCTCCTCGACCATCAGCGTCCGGTCGGCGTCGCCGACCAGCTCGGTCAACGCGGTCTGCACCGCCTGACTCACGAGGGTGGCGTCGTCGCCCTTGATCAGGCGGACGCTCACGACAGCGACCAGGCCTCGGCCACCGGCACGGTCGGCAGGGCGGCCCCACCCCGGCGGACCAGCAGTTCGGCCATGATGTCGGCGAGCCGCCGGGACGCCTTCACGTCGTGGGCCCGCAGCAGCCGGCACCCGTGGGCGATGCCGACGACGTGGGCCGCCATCGTGCCGGCCCCGATGTCGTGACGGTCGGTGTCGAGCAGCTCGAACAGGAACCGCTTGTTGGAGGCCGACAGCAGCAACGGGTAGCCGAGGGTGGCGAGGTCGGCGGATCGGTGGAGCAACTCGAGCGACTGGTGCGCCACCTTGCCGAGGTCGAGGCCGGCGTCGACCACGATCCGCTGGGGCGGGATGCCGGCGGCGAGGGCCTCATCGACGCGATCGGCCAGGAAGGCGCGGATGTCGCCCACCAGGTCGCCGTAGACGGGATCGGGGTCGGGGATCCGGGGCCCGAGCCGGATGTGGGTGGCGATCACCGACGCGTCGCCGGCGGCGGCGACGGGGAGGTAGTCGGGATCGGCGAACCCGCTGATGTCGTTGCCGACGTCCGCGCCGACGGCGAGGCACTGCCGCAGCACCTCGGCCCGCCACGTGTCGATCGAGATCGGCACGTCGAATCGACGGCGGAGCGCCTCGACGGCGGGCACGACACGCTCGAGCTCCATTTCGAGGGTCACCTCCTCACCGGGCCCGGCCTTCACCCCGCCGACGTCGAGGAGGTCGGCGCCGTCGTCGACGAGCCCCTCCGCCTTGGCCAGGAAGTCGTCGAAGCCCCAGTACTGCCCGGCGTCGTAGAACGAGTCCGGCGTACGGTTGAGGATCCCCATCACGAGGGCGCGATGGGTGACGTCGAAGCGGTGGGTGCCCAACTCCAGAAGCACCCCGGCAACCTACCGGGCGTCGGCGACGGGGCGGGCCTGCTGGAGGAACGTCTCGACCGCGGAGCCGAACACGTCGTTGCGATCCCCGGCGATCATGTGGGCGGCACCGGCCACGTCGACGTAGTCGGCGTGGGGCACCAGCTCGAGGAACAGGGCGACCTGCTCGTCGGTGACGAGGTCGCTCAGCTTGCCCCGCACCAGCAGGGTCGGCAGCGAGATGGTGCGAGCGGCCTCGACGAGGCGGTCATGGCGGCCGTCCTCCGAGGAGACGGCGCGGCTCCCGCCGACGAAGGCGGGGTCCCAGTGCCACCGCCAGCGGCCGTCGTCGCCCTGGCGGAGGTTCTTCGCCAGGCCGCTGGTGTCCTTGGGCCGGGTGCGGTGGGGCTGGTAGGCGGCGACGGCGTCGGCCGCCTCGTCGAGGGAGGCGAACCCGGCCGCCGAGGTCTCGGCCATGAAGGTGAGGATGCGGTCGACGCCGGCGTCGGCCGGCTTCGGCGTGATGTCGACCAGCACCAGCGCCCAGAAGGCATCGGGTCGGGCCGCGACCGCCGACATCCCGGTCGACCCGCCGAGCGACGCCCCGACCCAGGCGACCGGCGCGCCGACCCGGTCGACGACGGCGAGAGCATCGTCGCGGTAGGCGTCCATCGTGTAGTTGCCGTCGCCGGCCCAGGTCGAGTCGCCGTGGCCCCGCAGGTCGAGGCTCCAGACGTCGTGGCCGTCGGCGGCCAGCCGGGCGGCGGTGGTGCCCCACGAGTGCCGGGTCTGTCCGCCGCCGTGGGCGAGCACGACCGGGGGCCCGTCACCACGCCAGCGATCTGCGACCAGGACGACTCCGTCGCCGACGTCGATGCGTTCCTGACCGGAGGCTGCGGGGGTGCTCATCGGGCGAGCTTGCCGCGGCGACCCTTCGAGAGCCAAAACGACTGTCGGTCAGCGGGAGAGCGTGCGGGTGGTGGTCGAGCGCGGCACATCGCCCTTCGCTCGGGGCAGGGTGCCGAACAGTCGGTCGCCGGTGCGAGCCGTCACCCCCAACCAGTACTGCTCGTTGCGGTGGTGGTGGAGCCGATGGTGCCGGTCGAGGGCGGCGTAGAACCGGCTCGACGGGCGGTAGGCGGAGTGGACCAGGAGGTGGACGAACTCGTAGTGGGTGAGGGCGACGGCGGCCACCGACCAGCCGGTGAGCGCCGTGGCGATCACGGGGGCGCCGAGCGCCAGGGCCACCACGCTCGACACGACGCCGGACACCACGCCGAAGCCGAGCAGCGCACCCCCGGCCTCGCG
>JBPEXC010000362.1:0-1976 GCA_052032035.1 Acidimicrobiales bacterium
GACTCGGCGGTCGTGTGGAGCCGGTCGATCGCCTCGGTGGCGATCGTGACGGCGGTGTCGAAGCCGAAGGTGCGCTCGGTGATGCCGATGTCGTTGTCGATCGTCTTGGGCACGCCGACGATCGGGAACCCCTCACGATGGAGTTCGGCCGAGCACGACAGGGTGCCCTCGCCACCGATGGCGATGATCGCATCGAGGTCGAGCGCCTCGATGGCGCTGCCGACCCGGTCGATGCCGCCGGCATCCATGTAGGGGTTGATCCGACTGGTGCCCAGGATCGTGCCGCCGCGGGGCAGGGTGCCGCGGAGGGCCGCGATGTCGAGGGGGACGATCTCCTGGTCCATCACGCCCCGCCACCCGTCGATGAAGCCGATGCACTCGTCGCCGTAGTGCTTCACGCCCTTGCGCACGGCGCCGCGGATCACTGCGTTGAGACCGGGGCAGTCGCCGCCTCCGGTGAGAATGCCGACTCGCATCGTCTGGGGACCTCCAGATTCCTGGGACGTGGACGCTCGTCGGCCGGAGCCGTCGAGCCTGGGGTTGATCCGTGACGTCGTTGTCGACCGACCGGCCCGCGCACAACGGGGTGCCGACAGCATATGGTCGACGGCAGCGAGCCGAAGCCCGTTGCAGGAGGTATTCCGTGGCCATCGTGATCTCACTCGACGCCGGCACCACCGGGGTGCGCGCTCTCGCCATCGACGAGACCAGCGCGATCCGGGGTCTGGCCTACCGCGAGTTCCCCCAGTACTTCCCGGAGCCGGGCTGGGTGGAGCACGACGCGGACGAGATCTGGGCCGCGATCCAGGAGGTGATCGCCGAACTGGTGCCGACCCTCGACGAGGCGCCGGTGGCGATCGGCATCACCAACCAGCGCGAGACCGTGGTGGCCTGGGACCGTCGCACCGGCGAGCCCCGTCACCGGGCGATCGTGTGGCAGGACCGCCGGACCGCGGCGTGGTGCGAGCAGGCCGAGGCCGACGGCCACCTCCCCCTGGTCGCCGAGCGGACCGGACTGCGGCTCGACCCCTACTTCTCGGGCTCGAAGATGCGCTGGCTGCTCCACGAGGGCGGGGTGACGGCCGACGACGACCTGGCCTTCGGCACGATCGACTCCTGGCTGATCTGGAAGCTGACCGACGGCGCCGTCCACGCCACCGAGCCGTCGAACGCCTGCCGCACCCTGCTGTTCGACATCGACACCCTCGACTGGTCGGCGGAACTGTGCGAGCTGTTCGATGTCCCGCTCGGGGCGCTGCCCGAGGTCCGGCCCACCTCGGGACGGTTCGGCACCACGGCCGACACCACGGCGCTCGGCCCCGGCGTGCCGATCTCGGGCGTGGCCGGCGACCAGCAGGCGGCCCTGTTCGGTCAGGCCTGCTTCGAACCCGGCATGACCAAGAACACCTACGGCACCGGCAGCTTCGTCCTGATGAACGCCGGCACCGAGCGGCCCCCGGCGGTCGACGGGATGCTGGTCTCGGTCGCCTGGACGCTCCCCGACCCGAGCGGCGGCGCCCCCGCGACGCCGACCTACGCCTACGAGGGGTCGATCTTCGTCACCGGAGCAGCGATCCAGTGGTTGCGGGACGGGCTGGAGATCATCGACGAGGCCGCCGAGATCGGGCCCCTGGCCGCATCGGTCGACTCGAGCGACGACGTCTACCTCGTCCCGGCGTTCGCCGGCCTCGGCGCACCCTGGTGGGATCCCTTCGCCCGCGGCACCATCGTCGGCCTCACCCGGGGCACGACCCGCGCCCACCTGGCCCGCGCCACGGTCGAGTCGATGGCGTACCAGGTGCGCGGGGTGGTCGATGCGATGGCGGCCGGGATCAGCGCCGAGGGCGAGGAGGGTGCCCTCACCGAACTGCGGGTCGACGGCGGCGCCTCGGTGATGGAGCTCCTGCTGCAGATCCAGGCCGACCAGCTCGGGGTCACCGTGGTCCGGCCGGAGAACCAGGAGACCACCGCCCTCG
>JBPEXC010000363.1:0-1954 GCA_052032035.1 Acidimicrobiales bacterium
GGCTTCCGCGATGTTGCGCCGGTCCCGGTACTCGCCGTGCTCGCAGAAGTGGTGGGAGATCGGTCGGCCCAGGAGCTGATCGACACGACTTTCGATCCCGCCGGGGGAATCGTCGGTTCCCGACACCACGATCGGCGGCCGGACATCCGACCCGGGCCTCGTATCCGGCACCGTGGCCAGGCGACCCCGGTAGAAGGCGTGGTTGCTGTAGGCGATCAGCGACTCCGACCGCGAACGGTAGTGCCAGTTCAGCAGGGCCGAATCGAGGGCCAGATCGGCCTGGGTCAGGAAACTGTCGGCGTCGAGGGTGATCGACAGGCGGAACCCCTCGTCGTCGACGATCACGTCGGACTCGTCGTCGTCGGCCGACGAGAAGAACCGGGTCGGCGGCATCTGCATCCGATCGCCGACCACGATCACCTGAGGCGCCCGGAAGACGGTGGGCACTGCGTCCTCGACCGGGATCTGGCTCGCCTCGTCGAAGATGACGGCGTCGAAGTGGGTGTCGGTGAGCGGCAGGGTGTCGGCGACCGACAGCGGGCTCATCAGCCAGACCGGCCGCAGATCCCGGACCACGACACCACTGTCGCCGCTCGATATCTCCCGGATCGAACGGAACCGCATCTTCTTGTCGTATTCCCGCTCGACGATCCGGCGGCCTGCGTTGTAGGCCTTCTTGCGGGCCTTGTCGGCATCACTGCGTCCGGCCATCGACGCCTCCGACTGGGCGACGTGGTCGAGGAACGTGCACCTGGCCCGGTCCAGCGCGGCGTCGGCGTTGACAGCCAGCAGATCCCGGTGGATCACCGCCAGTCGAGCGACGGCCTCATCGAGTCGGGCTCCGGTGAAGGAGGTGTGGTCGATCGTCTCGGCCCAGACGTCGAGTTCACCGCGGATGACGGCGGCCTCGATCCGGTCGAGCGATACGTTGCCGGGCGCTGCGGCGGCGTCGAGCACCGCAAGGAGATCGGGCTCATGCTCGACGTCGATGCCCGACCAGGCGACCAACGCCGGTTCGAACGCCACCGGCGCGGACTCCAGACCTCGACCGATCGAGACCAGGTCGGCAGTTATCGTCTGCGGTCCGACGAGCACCGCCGACGCCGCGGCGGACAGGCGGGCTAGTTGCTCGACCACCGTCGGGGCATCCGATCCGGCGGCGAGGCAGTGCCGGAAGGCCGCTGCCGTGTGGTGCCGGTCAACGAGGTCGCGAAGGGCGACGGGGTCCGGGCTGCCGTGGCGCTGAAGGCTCGCCTGCTCGGCGGCCGTCACCGACGCATTGGCATCGTGGTGAGCGGCCAACTCGGTCAAGACGTCGGTGACCGAGGGCCGAACCTGATGCCGATCGAATCGGTACGCCTCGACCACCAGGCGACGCAGCGAACGCCACCGTCCGCTGAGGAACCCGAACAGCGAGCCCTCCTTCTCCCGGGCCAGGGCCAGGCCGGCGGCGGTGTCGGAGGGATCGAGCGGAGCCGACCACCGTTCGAGCACCGCCGAGGTCGCAGCCGCCGCGGCTCGCCGGTGCTCCAGTTCGTTCGCCGCCGCCCGCAGATCGAGATGGGCCGGGGACTGCGGATCGAGCGCAGCCAGAGCCGTTGGACCGGTCGCAGCGGCGGCGAGGATCGTGGGGGCGAAGCCGTCCACCGTGTCGAGTTCGCCTCGGGTCATGGAGGCCAGCGGCCTGTCGCCACCCTCGGAATCGCCGGCCAGCAGCGCCTCGGCAGCCGCTCGAAGCTCGCCACCGACCCGCCGACTGACGGCGATCACGTCACCGCCGGCGATCACCGACGGACGGATCCGAAGGGGCAGGTGCTCGCCGAGACCTCGAAGCGGTCCGGTGACCGTCAGCGATTCGCTCACCCGGTCGAGCGCAGGACGCAGTCTCAGCCACCGCTGCGACGACAGTTCGCCGACCGCCACACCCTGGACCGATGGTGGCTCGCCGTCGGCG